>WOZY01000160.1 GCA_011620045.1 Mesotoga sp. | reverse complement strand
GAATTCTTCTGATCACTTTTTTCATATGCATCGCGTCTAAGGAGAATTCCATAGAACTCAAGACTCTGAAGGGATGCACCCAGACTTCCTCGATTCTATGGGCTGAGATATTTGCCACGACTCGTCTTCCTGTGGAATTCATGTAACCCTTGGCGTCCTCAATCTTGATGGATGAAGACGGCCAGCTAATAACCGGTGAGATTGACGGAGATTTTTGGTATGGAGTTTTTGAAATCTGAAAGAAACGCGGCTTCGGTTCTTTCCAATAGCTGCCTTTTCTGTCTGAAGAAAGCACCCAGGCTATACTGTTTTCTACGAATTTCTGGACTTCGGCATTATACGGATTGTCGTTTTTTTCAAATAGCAAGTAGCCTCCGATTGAGAGAACCGGAAAACCTCCAATGTCATGAAACCAAATGAGTTTTCTTTCCCTAATATAGCTTATATAACGTTTTTCGACGGCCACTACCTTTGCTTTGCTACCAAGATAGTAGAAGACACTCGGCATCTTCTCAAAACCATTTAGATAGATGCTGTAGAAGCCACCGAACAGTCCTTCAAATAGAGGGTGGTCCTTGTAACATTGAAATCCCCTTTTGTCCCAAGGGGACTTGTCAAGAGATATACTTTCTTTCTTAATTGTGCCGGTTTTCTCTATACCTATCATTTCGATCATTGTGACCGCTTCGCCGATAAGGAGTGTGGGTCTTACTCCTATTGAAGCTGAAAGAGAATTCAAATCCGGCATGACGTTGTTAAATATTAGCAGTTCATTCTTGCCGCAATCTATTCTTGTACTGGTCTGATAACCACCTTTCTGAACAATCTCAGTGAGGTGACTTCCTTTCTCTTCAAGGACGAAGATCATCTGTAGTCTCTTATCTCGACCATAGTTCATCCTGCGAGTATCTCTTCGAAAAGTCCGAATGAGGTTCCTTTTGATACCAGTAAGCTACGGTGGCAATGTCGTCGGTCAATGGCTGGAATGTCCCGTCGGGATACCAACCAAGCGCTTGCACTGTTACTCTGATTGAGTTGTTGAACCTTATCGGATCAGGGATATGCCAGCGATAGAGGCCGTGTCTGGGAATATCTCCCTCTTCCCTTCTCCATAGAGGATACCCGCAGAATGGTGAAGAAAAGGTTTCCCCGAAACACCAGGCACCTCCGAAGTAATCTTCAGTTCCTGTTGTACAGATAGTTGGGTTTTCTTCTCCGTCAAGGAAGAACTTCACTTCTCCCTCTCCCCACCAGCCATTTGAGAGCTGAGACCAGGCGGCTACCGTGCCCACATAATGACCGACGCCGCTCACACCATCCAGAATTACGTGCTCAGGATTCTCTCGAGTGGTCATTGATCTTCTCCACTCTGAATGGAAGTATGCAGCAGATTCAGGAATATCACCCAAAGAATAGTCAATTTGATAGAAGAAGTTCTGAAAATGCTTTGTAGAGAGGTTCTCAACTTCGATTCTCGCGTGATTTTCGAAAGGCATTGGCCAGTAGCAGTTGAATCCGCCCGATGGGTTTACCGACAAAGGAAGCGAGTTTATATTGTGTCTCAATCCGTGAGTGCAGCCAAAAAAGTCACCGAGAGGAGCTTCAACTGAAGGAGATTGCTCGTCGTCCCAGTAGAACTTTATCAAGCAGCTTCTATATGCCTTACTGTCAACGGTTATCCATATGTGCCTTATCGTACCGGGTCCGTCGATTCTTGCCAGTTCGACTCTTCCCATAGCTGGAAGTTCGATACAGGGTCTAACTTTCCACCCCAATCCCAGCTTTCTTGCAGGACCCTTTCCTTCAGGTTCCTTGAGAGCACCTCCGGAAACACTCCCGTCAGGGTTTTCTGCAGAAATAGATCGCGAGCATTCGTTCTTGATCTCACATATGTCACCAAAGAATGACAAACTATCACCCCTTTCTTCTATTTCTTTAGGCAGCCGGCTACTTGTCGTAGCCCGATGTAAGTCTTATTCCCTGAACGATCCATTTCTGGGCGAAAATATAGACCAATATCATTGGAATAGACGAAAGAGCTGCAGCGGCCATCTGTGCAGGGTAGTTCGTTACGTATTGGGAGGAGAACATCGCTACGCCGACTTCAATAACTCGCATTTCCTTGCTCCTCGTAACTATTAGTGGCCAAAAGAAAGATCTCCATTGCGCAAGAAAAGTGAAGGTCCCAACCGTTGCAATCACCGGTTTGCATAGAGGCATGATTACTTTCCAGAATATCTGCCAGGAAGACGCTCCATCTATTCTCGCGGCATCTTCTATGCTGCTCGGAAGGCTAAGCATATACTGTCTCATGAGAAACATTCCCCAGATATTTCCAAGCGCAGGAACTATCATCGCCCAATAGGTGTCAACCCAGTTCATCGAGTGCAGGATGATGAATCCTGGAATAAGAGTAACAACTCCTGGGAGAAGCATGAAAGTAATAAATAGCTTAAACATGAAATCTCGACCTGGGAAGTGTAAACGAGAGAGAGCGTAACCACCCATCGAGATCAGGATGATCTGGCCAATAAGAACTGCGATTGTTATGAATAGAGTGTTGAAGATATACCTGCCCCATGGTTGCGATTGCCACATTTCCACGTAGTTCTCCCAACGAAGAACATCCGGGATCAGCTTTGGTGGAAGCCTGTACATTTCAAACTCTGCCATGAAAGAGAAAGAGATCATGAGAATATAAGGAAGTAGTGTGGACAGCCCGAGAAGAATGAGCAAAGCCATAATTACTACTTTGATGAAAATGGAGAGGAATCTATTGTTCATCCCATCATCTCCTCTCTAGAAGTAAGCCTGCCAGCTCTCTTTGCCAAAGAGCTTGAACTCTACCAGAGTCAGCACGGCCAGAAACAGGAACAAGATCCACGATTGTGCGGCAGCGTACCCCATTCTCATGTCTACCCAGGCAGACTGCCAAATGTGATAGAAGACGACATCGGTTGATCTAAGAGGGCCTCCCTGGGTCAAGACATAAATAGGAGTGAAAACCTGAAAAGATCCTATTACGCTTGTGACGAGGACGAAGAGACTAGTAGGTTTTAGTAGTGGGAGAGTGATCTTCCAGAAGATCCTTGGTTTGCTAGCACCATCAACAGCAGCAGCATCATAGAAGTCTTTTGGGATACCTTGAAGCCCTGCTAGGAATATGAGAAGCTGACTGCCGATTGCAGACCAAATACCAATTATCATCATTGATATCAGCGCAAACTGAGGTGATTCAAGCCACGCAATTGGTTTAATTCCAAATATGCTTAGTACAAAGTTCAGGACACCAAAATC
>WOZY01000088.1 GCA_011620045.1 Mesotoga sp. | reverse complement strand
AAAGCTCTCCATCAACTATCGCACCCAAAGTTCGCCTGACCAGCCCCTTGGAGATGTCTCTTGCAATCTCCGCTGGTGTCACTCTTCGCCCGTATTCTCTTATAGAACCGTCGGGCAGTTTTATAGAAATACCCATAATATCCTCCTAATTACGGTATTATCGCCACAGCTTCCATTTCTACTGGCGCATTCTTCGGCAAGTTAGAGACTTCAACGACAGCTCTCGCGGGCTTGTGCTCCTTGAAATACGTCATGTAGATTTCGTTTAGTATCGAGAATTTTCCCATATCCCTAACATAGATGTTCACTTTCACGATATTGTCCATACTCGACCCGCCGGCGGCGACAACCGCGAATAAATTCTCCAGTGACTGTCTGCATGCTCCTTCGAAATCCGTCACCAGCTCACCGGTCAACGGGTTGAGGGGGATCTGTCCAGAAACAAAGAGAAAACCACCCGCCGCAATTGCTTGAGAATATGGTCCAACCGCCGCCGGCGCCTTGTCAGTACTGATAACCCTCAACACAGTAACACCTCCTATTTTGGTTAATTATATCATTACAGAATAGATGCAGCGACGCATATGCACTTTCAAAAACGCATTCGTGAAGAGAAACAATGTAGAATCGATCTATATATGATTGAAGAGATAAGAGCAAGCAAAGCCCTTACAAAATCAGGCATTCCTTTGACGGATTTCACGGTCAATCCTTATGTTGGATGCACAATTGGCTGCAAATACTGTTTTGCAAGGTTCATCGGCTCTTTCAAGTACTGCCACGGCAAATGGGGCAGAGACATTCAGGTTCGTAAGAATATTGTCTCTCTTCTGCGAAAAGAGATCACTTACCATCCCAGGCGAGCCGTGTTTCTCAGCACGGCCTGTGATCCATATCAGCATGTAGAAGAGAAGTATAGAATCACCCGTGAAATACTGAGAATACTTATCTCTCATCGGATTCCTGTATTCGTAATGTCAAAGTCCACTTTGGTCAGAAGAGATATAGACCTGCTGAAAGCCTCTGAAGGAGAAGCGAGGGTTTTGATAACGGTAACTACGGACATAGACGATGTCAGAAAGATTCTTGAACCAGGTTCATCTTCCTTTGAAGAAAGGCTCGAGACAATCGACATGCTTATTGCCAACGGCATCGACGTCGGTGCCTTTGTCGGTCCGGTTCTCCCGATGAACGCGACCAGAGTTGCCTTTGAGCTTTCAAAGAGGGTCGAACAGGTACACATAGATCCAATGAACTACACTTTTCAGGTTAGAGACATCTACAGAGAATTCGGCTGGCAGAGATGGCTCAGTACCGAGGCTTACGAAAATGTCAGAGAAGAATTCTCCCGATTACTGCAGGTCGATTAGCTAAAACACCAATCCCGCAGCAATATAAGGACAGAATTTCATATTCTCCAGCGAAGGCGTGAAATCGAGATTCAAGCCACCCTCAAGAAACAGGCCGGAATCAGACACACCTAAGCCAGCCCGAATTCTGGCCGGGAGATCCCAGCCTTCGATTTTGGCTCCAAGTACGTCAATCAATCCCCTGACCTGAACCCCCAAGCCCGCCTTTATATATAGAACAGTTATGGGAAGCTTGAAATTCAGGCCTGCATAACTCAAAAACGGATCTGAAAACTCAATCCTTCTTTCCGAGGGCCACACTTGAGCGAAAGGTATATCAAGAGAGATAGGCCCAATACTGCCGAGAAGCGAAAGTCTGGCGCAGCTAAGGCTGCTTTGATCAGATTGAGTAATGTCAACGCCTATCCCAAGATCGATCTCTACAGCAATCATAGTAGAAACCAGGACTAGAGAAAGAATCACAATAAAGAACACTCTCACAGACAACACCCCCAGATGAGAAGGTTTCAGAAACAACAACCGAACACATAAGCTATTATAAACCAAGCGCAAGGAAGAGCAAGAAAAAGCCATACGATGAACCCGCCCTTCTTTTCACTATAAACCGCCCAATAGCGACGATGGCTTTCAGAAAGCATTTGCCGTGGCAGTCGACTCTTCTTTTCTAGCTGAAAAGTGAAGCTATTATCACCGATAGGCTTCCCTGGAAAACAATTCGCAGCTGCGAACAGTCGAACTATAGCCAGATAATCAATGTTATTTTCTCCTCTTTGATCGTGATTGGCTATAACGGCATTGACGATCTGCACGAAAGAGATGGTACACTTTGCATGATGTATAATGCATCGTGTTCATTATTTGTTAATCTTTCTTCTCAAAGAACGGGGCGTTCTACGACGGTCCCGCATATGGAGGTGTTTGGATGAAGTTAAACAAGGTACTCGTAGTCGCAATGGTCATGCTAATTGGGGTTGCTGCACTTGGCGCACCGATCAAGGTAGCATTGGTTGCACCATTCACAGGACTGGGTTCTATTCTTGGCGACTACATCAAGATGGGCGCACAGTTGGCGCTTGAAGAGATCAACGCTGCAGGCGGAGTCAACGGTGATAAGCTCGAAATGATCGTGTATGACGACGCAGCAAATCCAAGCACGGCTGCAAATGTCATAAGAAGAGCTCTCTTTCAGGACAACGTTGTGGCCGTATTTGGACCGAACATGAGCAGTTCAGTCATTGGCGTTCACCAACTGGCACAGCAGGCAAAGGTTCCAATGCTGGTCGGAGCGACTTCTCCTTCATTCAGGTACTCGGTTATTCCCAATGATTTCCTCTTCAGACTCAGAGCCGACGACAAGGTCAAGGTTATTCAGCTGGTAAAATACGCAGTTGAGGTTCTTGGAATCGAGAAACCTGGAATTATCTACGGCTCAACCGACTACTGTATAGCTGCTCTTGAAGTTGCCAAAGAGGAGTTCCCGAAGTACGGAATCGAAATAGTGGCAATGGAACAGATCAAAGAAGGGGACAAGGATGCAACTGGGCAGTTGTTGAAGCTGAAGAACGCTGGATTCGATGGACTAATAGGACTCACTCACGAATCTGAAGCAGCAGTATCGGTTAACCAGCTTAGACAGTTACAGATCGATGTGCCCATTATCGGATTCTCTGCATGGGGTGTTCCCGCATTCACAGACCTCGCTCCTGAAGCGGCTGTAGGTGTGTATTCTGTTCAGGGTTTCAACCCCGTCGATCCCGATCCTGCGGTTCAGGCTTTTGTTGAAGCTTACAAGGCCAGATGGGACGGCAAAGAACCCAGCGACCCGGCACAGGCTTACTATGACGGAATGTACCTGCTCGCAGATGCTTTAAGAAATGTAGGAACTGACGGAACAAAGCTTGCGGAATACCTTGCAAATGAAGCCAGAATCGTTGGTGTGCAGGGCGAACTGAAGTGCGACGAACACCATAATTTCACAAATGTCTGTCTAATCTCCCAGTTCGACGGAAAAGACTGGCAGATAATCACTAAGTTGTACTAAGCCTCTTTGCGGGAGGGGGCGCTCTGCCTACCTCCCGTTTACTTTCCTTACAAGGAGTGTGAACAATGCTTCAAGACATTCTCCAGAACATAGTTTCAGGGGCTTCAATCGGTGCCACATATGGACTTGTAGGACTCGGCGTAGTTTTCCTCTGGCTGACGATCTCCCGAATAAATTTTGCGAACATCTCGTCGGCGATGCTGGGAGCCTATCTGTTCTACAGTTTCTACACTCAGCTGAACTTGGGTTTTTTCATCTCTTTCGTTTTGTCTATAGGCGTAATAGCACTCTATGGGTTGGGATTAAGAGTCTTTATATATGAGCCCATAAGGAAGCGAGGAGGTGGACGTCTCGAATTCGTTGTCGCCACGCTTATGCTGTGCACCTTTTGGCTCAACTTGATAATTGTTGTTTACGGGGCTCTACCAAAGCCCTTTCCGCCGGTATTCGGGGGAAGCAACGACTTCATTTCACTCGGAGGCATAAGAATTCCCTCTCTCTACTTGAACATCTATCTCGTAATTGCAATACTGATGGTTTTCATCTATTTCATACTGAACAAAACGCTTATTGGAAAATCATTCCGTGCAGCTGCTCAGAACAGGGAAGCGGCAGCTCTCATGGGAATTGACGTGAAGGTAACGACCTCTCTATCCTTCATTATGGCGACAGTCGTCGTGGGAATCGCCGGAATACTCCTTGCACCCATCTACTTCGTGTCTCTAGAACTTGGAGGAGGCTCGATAGGGGTTAAAGGCTTTGCTTCGGCCGTACTTGGAGGATTGACCAATCCTTACGGAACGATACTCGGAGGAATATCTCTTGGCCTCCTGGAGAACTTTTCAACCCTCTATATATCCTCTACGTACAGAGACATAATATCCTTCTCGGTTCTTGTAGCCGTTCTGATACTGAAACCTTCCGGAATATTCAACTGGAAGAGAAAGAAGATATAGGGGGTGCAAGATGAAGAAGTTGATATTCGTTGTCGGGGCAATTCTACTCATAGTACTGTTTCCCATTTTCACTAATAATTCGTACCATCTCTACCTGATGAACAGAGCTCTTATTCACGCGATTCTTGCTACCGGACTGGTCTTTCTGACTGGTTTCGCCGGCCAGATATCGCTCGGACAGGCTGGTTTCTACGCAATAGGGGCCTACACTTCCGCTTACTTCACTGTGAAGCTAGGAATGCCAATCACAGTCGGAGTAATTGCGGGAATTGTCATCAGCGTCGTCGCCGGATTTCTTCTAAGTATTCCCTCGTTCAAGCTCAAGGCTTTCTTCCTTTCTCTTGTGACAATCGCTTTCGGACAGATAGTCTGGATGCTTGTGATAAACCTCACTCCGATAACCGGCGGACCGTCCGGCTTTTTTGGCATACCGTTCTACTCGGTGGGAAACAACATGCTTTCTTTCGGGCAGGTCTTCTGGCTCTTTGGCGGGCTGCTCTTCGTATCGGTATTCATTATGTACCGTATAAAACATTCTCACTTTGGTCGAGCTATGCTTGCAATGAATGACGATGATGTTGCCACGGAAACCTGTGGAATTTCTACAAAGAGACTCAAGATGGCGGCTTTTGGCTTTTCTGCAGGCCTAGCGGGACTGGCAGGAGCACTATACGCTCATCTGGCAGGCTTTCTCTCACCGGAACCATTCACATTCTTTGAATCATCGAATTTTGTCGCAATGGCGGTCGTTGGTGGTTTAAGACACATGAGCGGCGGAGTCGTAGGCGGAATTGGTCTTACTCTTCTTCCAGAATTTCTAAGATTCGGCGGATGGGAAAACTACTATCTCATGGTGACTTCGATAATTGTCATTTTGATTATCATATTCGTGCCCATGGGACTTGGGCCCATTCTCGAAAGCCTCTTCAGGAAGATATTCAGATTGAAGAGAAGCAACACAAAGACGTTGTAAGGTGGGGTGAAAATGGACATACTCAGAACTGAAAACATGACCAAGAGATTCGGTGGAGTCGTGGCAAACGATAATCTGTCGATTGGAATTCCCAAAGGGCAGATCACAGCCTTAATCGGTCCCAACGGATCGGGCAAAACGACATTCATAAATGTTGCAACGGGAGTACACCCTATTACCAGCGGAAAGGTCTACTTCAAGGATCAGGACATATCGGGAATGGATATAAACAAGATAAGCAGGTTGGGTATTGCGAGGACCTTCCAGAAGATAAGGCTTTTCGAGAATCTCTCAGTGATTGAGAACGTTCTTGTAGCCAGAAAACCCTTTTACAAGTCCGGCCCTATGAGCGTAGTTCTCGGCACTCCCAAATTCAGAAAAGAAGAAAAAGAAAACAAAGAGAAGGCTATGGAACTTCTGAAGCTCGTGGGCCTTGAAGATAGGGCATACGACTCTCCGACAGGTATGGCATATGGATTACGGCGTTGTCTGGAAATCGCAAGAGCTCTTGCACTCGAACCTCAGCTGATGTTCCTGGACGAACCTGCTGCCGGAATGACCAGAGACGAATTCAAAGTGATAATGGACCTGATGATGATTCTCAAAGAAAGAGGAATTACGATTCTTCTTGTGGAACACACTATGGACTTTATCAAGGCCGTTGCAGACTGGGTCTATGTTCTTAACTTTGGTCAGGTGATTGCCAAGGGAAAATTCGATGATATCGAAAAGGACCCGCTAGTTCTCAAAGCCTATCTGGGGGAGGATTGATTATGTTTTTGCTTGAAACCCGTGATCTCTCAGTTTCATATAACGAGGTTCCCGCTCTCAGAAAAGTATCAATAAAGGCCTCAAAAGGAGAAGTCGTCTCCGTGCTCGGTCCTAATGGAGCGGGAAAGACGACTCTTCTGAAGATCATCTCAGGACTTGTATCTTCTGAACCCGGAAGCAAGGTCCTTTTGAACGGAGAAGAGATCCAGCATCTTCCCCCACACAAGATAACAAGACTCGGGGTTATTCACGTTCCTGAAGGAAGACAGGTTTTCCCGGAACTCTCCGTTCAGGAAAACCTTGAAGTGGCTGCCACGAGAATCGGACTCGCAAAGGCTCGCCCAAACATCGAGAAAGTCTATGAGCTTTTCTCGGAACTGAAGTCTCGGAAAAACCAGATGGCCGGCACGCTCTCCGGGGGAGAGCAACAGATGCTTGCAATTGGAAGGGGCATCGTTTCAGACCCACTGATTATGATGATAGACGAACCTTCCATGGGATTGGCTCCTGTTATTGTGAAGAGAATATTCGAGACTCTGGAGAATTACGTCAAGGATACGGGTCTGACCATGTTGATCGTGGAACAGAACGCAAAGCTCTCGCTTCCGATGAGCGACAGAGTCTACATCGTGTCACAAGGTCAAATAAAACTTGAAGGCTCTGTTGATGAAGTGAAGAGCGACGAGAGAATTCGAGAAATGTACTTCGGTGGTAAGTAAGATGAAGTTTTCGCTTGACTATAGAGAGAAGGAGAAACTTCAGCTGGAAGTTCCGGCGGGAAGAGTACTTCTTCCGACCTCACCTGCTGAGAGAAGCGGAGAGGGCAGCTCACTGCGAGAGTCGCTACTGAAGCCGTTTGATGCTGCTCCGATCCTGGAGCTTGCGGAATCTGCGAAAGAGATAGTCCTTATCGTAGAGGATCACACAAGGCACTCTCCCATTTTTGAGACTCTCTCTTTCTTGAAATCGCTTTTCGCCGAAAATAAGATTCCCTGGAGCAAAGTTTCCTTGCTTGTCGCGACTGGGACTCACAGACAGATGACGGCTGAAGAGCTAAGCGAGAAGTTCGGAAGTTTTTCTCGGGATACTAAAATCATCCAGCACGATGCAGAAGCAACCAGCAGGATGAAAGACTATGGAGAATTCCTTGGAGTACCGATTAAGATAAACGAAGCGGTTGGAGCTGACCTCACAGTTGGAGTTGGCTCGATCGTTCCTCACAGGTTCTCCGGATGGTCGGGCGGAGCGAAAATTGTGATTCCGGGCGTCTCTGCATATGAAACTGTCTTTAAGTCACACAGAATGGCTATACTGAAGAGCAGAGCCGACGTCGGAGTTCTTGACAATGAGTTTAGAGAACTTATAGATGAAACCGGAAGACGAGTGGGACTTGATTTCATAATTAATTTCTACTACGATATCGAGGGAAGAATCGCCGGATGTGTATCGGGCAATCACGTGACGGCACACAGGGAAGGCGTCAAAGTGGCGAGAGAAGAGCTGCTTCGAGAGTACTCGGAAAAAGCAGATGTCACCGTGATATCTTCATTCCCCTCTGTGACCGATTTCTGGCAGTGCGGCAAAGCGCTGTACACTTCCGATCTGGTTACCAGAAATGGAGGAGATATCGTGATGGTCTCTTCACTCGATGAAGGCTTTGGCGATCATCCTCTATTTGCCTCATTACTCAAGATGGAGGCTGAAAAGATCTTAGAAAGACTTGACGTGATCACTACCGAAGACCCGCTTGCATATGTGGCGGCCTATGCCGTAAGGAAAGTGATCGAGAAGAAAAGGATTCACATCGTGAGCAACACTAAATTCGCAGATCAGTTCAATGAACTTGGTTTAAAGGTCCATCCAGATATTCAATCGGTTGTTGACCGGGTGGCCACGGCCGGCAAAAGCATTGCGGTTCTTCAGAACTCACTTGTCTTGCCGGAAATATCGAATAAGGAGGCACAATTATGAAACCGAAAGATCTTGACTACATGAAGTTAAATGGAACACCATACTTCGATGAATCACGCTGGGTAAGTCCTCTCAACTATGAGAGAGAAATCCGGGGAGAAAACGCAAGAGACAGTATCTACATACACGACGTTACGCTGAGAGATGGAGAACAGACTTGTGGTCTTACCTGGAGCGAGGATCAAAGGGTGAGAATCGGAGTTGCGTTGAATGATTTGGGTGTGAAATCCATTGAGGTCGGAATGCCGGTAGTCTCCGACGAGAACAAGAGGGCGATACGTAGACTCGTTGACATGAACCTCGATTCTGAAATCGTTCCGTTCGCAAGGTCTTTGAAGAAGGATATAGATGAATCTGCCGATTGCGGCGCCACACGAGTAGTGGTTGAACACGCGGTAAATCCATACGATAACGAGCTTGTCTACGGTGTGTCTCCAGAAAAACTCATTGACAGAATAATTTCAGCAATTCTCTATGCGAAGGAACAGGGCATGAAGCCGACATTCATGGGCTGGGACACAACAAGATCGACCCCTGATTATGTCCTGAAAGTCTTCACAGAAGTGGCAAAGCAAGCAAGACCGGAGAGTATTGTCTTCGTAGACAGTTTTGGAGTCGCCTCTCCGTTTGCAATCGAGTTCATCTTCACTGAGCTTAGAAAGGCCATCCCGGACATCCCGCTCGAATTCCACGCCCACAATGAATTCGGTCTGGCAATGGGATCGGTTTTTGCCGCTGTAAGAGCCGGTGTATCAGGCATTCACAGCTCGATCAACGGGCTTGGCGAAAGGACGGGCAACGTAGCTACTGAAGAGGTTGCCGCCGGCCTGAAACTCCTGATGGGGATAGATACTGGAGTCGATCTGACGAAGATAGGATACACTTCGCGACTGGTCGAGGATATTTCGAAAATCCAGGTGGCGAACAACAAGCCGGTCGTTGGGAAGCGCCTCTTCTGGGTCGAATCGGGCATCGTCGTTGACGCAATCGACAAGTTGAATGCGGCCGGGATTAACGCCGCCATGACCCCGTACCTTCCTTCGCTTGTAGGAATGGGCGAGATAGACGTGAAGCTCGGTGCCTTCAGCGGCCAGGCAAGCATAAAATACTGGCTGAAGAGATTGGGTATAGAGGCGAGCGAAGACCAGCTTGAAGAACTGACGGAAATCGTGCGAAAGGAAGGACGAATAAGAAACGCGGTCCTCGAACTTGACGAATTCAAGAGGATAGTCGGAGATTACATGAAATGAGTCTGATTCTCGTCATAAATCCCGGTTCGACATCAACCAAGGTAGCCGTCTTCGGAGATGGGAAAGAAGTGTTCAAGAAGACGCTTCCCCTTGACGATGATATGCTCGACCTTCCCCTTTTTCCCGATCAGTACACAATAAGGAAGGATCAGATCCTCAAAGAACTGGACAGAAACGAGATAAGGCCATCCCAACTGACTGCCGTGGCGGCCAGAGGAGGAAGGTTGAAACCTTTGAATTCCGGAGTTTACCGCATTAACAGAGAGATGGTCGATGACGCCAGAAAGGGCCTTCAGGGTATTCACGCCGCAAATACGGCGGTCGTGATAGCTTTTGAACTGGCTCAGGAATTCGGAATGCAGGCTTTTACAGTCGACCCGATCAGTGTGGACGAACTGGCCGAGTGGGCTAGAATAACGGGAATAGAGGAGATCAGAAGAAATTCACTGTCCCACGCGTTGAACATGAAGGCAGTCGCGAAGAAAGCTGCAACCGAACTGGGAAAGAGCTACGAAGAAGCGAAGCTCATAGTGGCCCATCTCGGAGGCGGCTCGTCTGTAAGCGCCCATCTAAACGGAAAGATGGTCGATTTATACAACAGTGACAAGGAGGGCCCCTTTTCTGTGGAAAGAGCGGGCGCCCTCCCTACTCACGAATTGGCGGAATTCGCTCGCTCAAGAGACGATTATCTCGAATACCTGACTCACAGGGGCGGCCTGTTTTCCCACTTCGGAATGCGTGACGTTGAACGGATCGCCGAAGGCGTCAAGAATGGAGAAATCGATTCTACACCGCTTGAAGCGTACATTTACAACATTGCAAAATACTCATACAGTCTGCTGGCCGTATTTGACGGATTTCCCGACGCCCTTGCCATTACGGGCGGCGTAGTGAAGTGTGACTACGTCAGAGAAAGACTTCTTGAGAAACTGAAGGGTATCAGGGTTCTCCTTTTCCCGGGAGAGTTCGAGATGGAAAGCCTTGCAGACGGAGTGCACAGAGTAATACGGGGGATCGAAGAGGCCCTGGAATACTGAGGTGATAATCGATGGTTAATTCCCTTTCTGAGTTCATTCTTGAAGCAAGCAAGTTAGAGAAGCGCGTGAGAGTAAATTGCGTGCAGCCGCATGACCGTAAGACGATGGAGGCCATAGAGTCAGTTGCCTCCTCTAACGGGAATTTTGAATTCACTCTTTTCGGAAGATTAGAAGAGATGAATGAGGCAGCATCTGAAGGGTTTCTGAAGATGACGCATGTTGTCGAAGGGGAATCTGAAGAGGAAAATGCTTCAAATGCAGTCTCTGCTTTGGAGGGAGATATTCCCGCCGTTCTAATGAAAGGCGACATCAATACCACCGTGTTTCTAAGAGCGCTCTTCAAGAGCGGCAGGGTAAAGGCTAGCGGAAGGCTTATAAGTCACATTTCCTGTATGGAGATCCCGGAGTATCCAAGACTACTTTTCATAACGGATGGGACGGTCAACATCTCACCGGATTTGAAGGAAAAGGCGGAGATACTCAAGAATGCCGTAGAGTTTGCAAGATCGATCGGGATCAGTGAACCAAAGGTGGCGGTAATCGGTATAAACGAGCGAGTATCGGTAACAAATCGCGACCTCGTTGAAGGAGCGGTGTTATCAAAAATGGCAGAAAGAGGGCAATTCGGAGTGTGTCTCGTAGACGGGCCAATGCCCATAGATACTGCCCTGAAAAAGGACGCGGCCCTGAAGAAGGGAATTACGTCAAAGGTTGGAGGCGAGGCCGACATACTAGTCTGTTCCAATCTTGAATCTGCGGCCAACCTCATAAAAGGCCTCGTACATCTAGGCAAAGCCAAGACGGCCGGGCTTCTTTTGGGAGCAGGATTCCCCGTTGTTCTCACATCGAGGAGCGACAATGAATTCGCAAAAGAGGTGTCGCTCTCAATGGCATTAGTGAGTGCGGCGGGCTGAGGTGAAAGAGATGGCAGTAAGTTTTATGGTGGCCAACGAAGATATTCCGGCCGGTGCAAAGGTCACTGGGCTCACCGGCAGGTTGGAAGAAACGCTCTCCGCGGTAGCAGGCGCGGGTTTCAATTCCTTTGAGCTTATGATTGCAGATCCGAAAAAGGTGGATGTTGCAAAGGTTAAACGCCTTGAGAGACAGTTCTCTTTGAAGTGCGTATTTCTCTGCACCGGCGAGATGGCTGGAACTGCCGGCCTTTACCTGAACCACATAGACGTAAACGAAAGAAAAAGAGCGCTGAATTCCTTCTTGCTGGCAGCTAGAAAGGCTCACGATCTGGGAGTTAATCTAAACATCGGCAGGCTCAGGGGAGTAATATGGTCCGACGGCCTCCAGAGGTCACTCGAGAGACTTGGCGAATCGCTGGAAAGAATCGATTCGTATGTGAGAAGTGAACTCGAGGGGTTGTCCGTTCTGATAGAACCATTGAGAAAGGTGGTCTGCCCTATTCTTAATAGCTGCGCCGAAGCCGCCTCGTTTTTTTCGGAGAGAGAACTGAAGAGTTTCGGAATTCTCCTTGACTCTGACCATTTCAACGAGAAAAAGGATCGCTCTTTTGTAAGTTCGAACATCGAGCTGATAAAACACGTTCATCTTGCAGATACGAATCACAAACCTCTGGGACGGGGCGCGATTGATTTTCAGAGCTTTTTGGATATGCTGAGCAAAGCCGGTTATGCCGGTGAATACAGTGTCGAGGTTTTCTGCGATGAAGATCAGATAGAAACTCTAAGGGAAACTGCTTCATTTTTGAAAGCTTTTCCTCACATCCTGGGGGGATCACTTTGAACACATCGGCAGACGCGAATCAGTTTCAAGGAATCCAGCAGCAGCTCTACAGATCAATAAGGGATAGCATCGTAGAACTGGAAATCCCTCCCGGAGCGAGATTGACGATCGAGAAGCTGAAGAGAATCTACGGAGTTTCTTCTACTCCGGTAAGGGGGGCTCTCCACAAGCTGAAGGAAGATGGTCTTGTCGCACCGGGAGCCGCCAAGAGTTTTTACGTAAAGGAGATTCTCGAAAATGACGTCAGGAAGCTCTTCCCGATAAGACTGGTGCTGGAGAAACTTGCATTGAGCGAATCAATTAATCGGATCGATAGAGAGATCATATCGAATCTGATCGTGCGGATGAGAAGACACCTCTCGGAACCGGAGGTGACAAAGAATAAAGTTCCTTACGATATTGACTACAGGCTGCACAGGGAGATACTCAATAACTGCAATAATGAATATCTAATCGAAATGATGTCGAAGATCTCGATACTGCTTACGAGAATGCGGAACGTGATCAAATACTATCTTCTTGAACAGCAAAAAGACTGGATAATTAACGAGATGGAGGAACATTTCAAAATCGCGCAGGGCATCCTAGAAGGAGACCTGGAGAAGGCTTCTAGTGCCCTGGAAGATCATCTAAAGCACTCAATGAATATGATATGTTCTATACTCAGCTCCAACCATATCGATTATGCTGCCAAAGGAAACTTTGCCCGATTGGAGGATTAGAAATGAAGCATGCTATTCTGCTGTCTTTGAACGACAATGTCGCAACGGTGCTTGAGAAAGTGGATATCGGCGAAGTGATAGAGGTGAAGGGTGTTTCCGGATTGCAGATGCTAGTTGCGAAGGAAGAAATACCTTTCGGTCACAAAGTTGCCGTGAAGAACATCAAAAGAAACGAAAGAATAATCAAATACAATAACAAGATAGGGATTGCAACTTCGGACATCTCGACAGGCCAGCATGTTCACGTCCAAAATGTTGTAAGCGAACGAACGGAGATCAAAGAGGGAGGTGTCAGGGCTTAGGCCAGATATTATGAAGACCATGATGGGTTATTTAAGAAGCGACGGAAGTGTTGGAGTGAGAAATCACGTCCTCGTTCTCCCCAGTGTTCTTTGCTCTTCGAATGTTGCCAGAAAGATTTCGGCCGCTGTTCCCGGATCAGTAGTGGCCAGCCACAATCAAGGCTGCGCTCAACTGGGGGATGATTTTCGGCAGACTAGAAGAACGCTGATAAATACTGCGCTAAACCCTAATGTGGCAGCCGTTCTTGTTGTTGGGCTCGGTTGTGAAAGAGTTTCCCCACATGAACTCAGGGACGTGATTCTAGACAGCGGAAAGCCTGCCGAACTGATAATGGTTCAAGACTACGGAACCGTAGAGGCTGTTGAAAGGGGAACCTCAATAGTCAGGAAAATGGTGGAGGAAGCCTCGAAGATTGAAAGAGAGGAAGTTCCGCTTTCGAGACTGGTCCTGGGCATGGAATGCGGTGGTTCCGACTTCTCTTCGGGTCTGTCGGCAAATCCGGTAGTCGGCCAGGCTGCCGACATTCTATGGAAGGAAGAAGGTCGTGTGATACTCTCCGAGACTACTGAACTGGTCGGTGCAGAACACCTCCTCTTTGAGAGAATGAAGGACGAAGAGATGAAGCGGCGATTCGCCAGGATGCTCGAGAGAATGATAAATGAAAGTATGAAGAATAGTCGAGACGTGGTGGACAAGGAAAGCGTCCCAAACAACATCTCCCCTGGAAATGTCAGAGGGGGGTTGACTACGCTTGAAGAGAAATCCCTTGGAGCTATGATCAAAGGCGGAAAGGTCCCCGTTGTGGGCGTGAACGAGTACGGTGAAGCGATAGCTTCCCGCCCCGGCCTCTACCTCATGGATACGCCTGGATATGATGTTGAATCGGTTACCGGCATGGTGGCCGGCGGTGCGACCGTTGTGCTCTTCACGACAGGTCAGGGAACACCTACGGGAAATGCTATAGCCCCGGTCATTAAGATAACCGGGAACCATGAAACTGCCAGGAAAATGCGCGAGAATATCGACTTCGATTGCAGCTCGGTGATATCAGGTGAGGAAACACTTGAGGAAAGCGGAAGAAGGCTTTTCGATCTTGTTCTAAGGGTTGCCGAAGGGGAGCAGACGAAATCGGAGTTTCTGGGACAGGACGACTTCTCAATCTGGAATGTGGGGATAAAACTATGAGTTACACCGATTCCCAACTCGAAAGTCTTCTCTTTGAGTTGTGTTCTGCCAACACAACGAATCCTCCGGGCAATGAAGATCTCGCCGTATCGGTTATCGAGAGAACTCTCGCTCTGAAAGAAATTAGCGTAGAAATTCAGCGAGTCGCCGACAACCGTTCAAATCTCCTTGCAAGGATCGAACGCGATCCTGGAATGCCGTATTTAGTCTTCTCCGGTCACATGGACGTGGTACCCGCCGGTTCAAACTGGAATACCGACCCTTTCAAACCTGAACAGATAGGCGGGAAGCTCTATGCCAGAGGTTCCGCAGATATGAAGGGCGGTCTTTCGGCTTTAATTGCGGCATTTGTCGATCTTTCGGAAGACAGGGAGTTCTGCGGAAACGTGGCTCTTCTCGCCACGTGCGATGAAGAAGTAGGTTGCTCGGGAATACAGTACTTTCTTGAACACAAACCATTCGACATCTCGGCTGTAGTGATTGGTGAGCCGACTTCTTTAGGACTTGCCACCGGAGAGAAGGGCGCACTCTGGCTTAGACTGAAATTCAGGGGCAAATCCGCTCACGGCTCGCAGCCGCAAAATGGCGTCAACGCCATTCTGAAACTGTTCAACGCATACAGTGAACTCTCCGACGCTCTTGGCAGAATAGAAGGACTTACCCAAAGTCTCAATATTGTTCGTGGTGGATCGAAAGAGAATACAGTACCGGATGAAGCCGAGTGTATTATAGATATCCGATTTGCCGAGAATACCGGTTCCTCCGCTCTGGAAAAACTTGTAGACGACGTTATCTGTAAATACGAGGACTCCGAATGGGCAACTCTTCTTAGCAGAGAATCATTCAGTTCGTCCGGACCGCTAGCCCTGACCGTGAAGGATGTTCTGAAGAAGCGGTCCTTAAGCTCCGACGACCTCACAATGACATATTTCACAGACGGTGCCTTCACCGCAGCTAACGGTATTGAGACTGTAATACTGGGACCGGGCGCCGCCTCCATGGCTCACAAATCGAATGAGTACGTCGATCTGGAAGAAGTTCGAACTGCTAGAACACTGTACTTGGAGATTGCAAAACAATTCTTTGAAAGGACGGAATCGTAATGGGACTGAATGTGACATATAAAGACCTCAAAACTTTGTGTGAAGAGATCCTCCGAGCCGAAGGCTTTCCCGATGGAACGGCCTCAGACATCGTCGAGGTTCTGCTGGAGGCCGACCTCCGAGATATTCCCTCTCACGGAGTGGCCAGGCTGGGCCGCTATATAAAAGAGAGAGAACGCGGAAATATCCGCATAGATTCCGAACCGGAAATAATCCATAACACACCCGTATCAGCATTAGTCGACGGCAGGGGCGGTCCTGGACAATGTGTTTCCAAGTATGCAATGGATCTTTCAATACAGAAGGCACAGCGGTCCATGATCGGGCTCGTTTCGGTAAGGAATTCGAACCATTACGGGATCTCCGCCTTTTACTCGGAGAGGGCACTTACAGAGGGAATGATAGGAATTGCCATGACAAACAGCTATCCGCTTGTCGTTCCGACCTTCGGCAAAGAGGCGGTCCTTGGCACTAATCCATTCTCGATAGCTATCCCGGGAGAGAAGAGAGATTTCATTCTCGATATGGCCACAAGCGTGGTCACACGGGGAAAGCTGGAGGTCTACGATAGGC
>WOZY01000171.1 GCA_011620045.1 Mesotoga sp. | reverse complement strand
CGCAAATAAATCCCTCTTTCGATCTTTTATAACCCGGTTTTGATAACCCGTTCTTTGAAACCCGATCCCGTAACCCGCTCTTTCCGCTGAAATATGCTGAGGGTAAAGAACCGCTGACGGATAACGGAGCCTCTCATCCGATCTTTACGCGCTTAACTCTTCTTTTCTCTGCTTCGAATCTTTGCCTTTCTAAACCAGAAGAAATACATAGCCCCGATATACACAACCAGGCCCATTATGAAGTAGAGATAGTATATAGGCTGGCCAGTTCTGTAGCCAATAATCGGAATGTTCAGCAGTATGAGCATTGGAATGCCAAGGAATAATGCCAGGCCACTTCCGAACACCATGTCTTCGGCAGTTCCGGTCTCAAAGGTAGGATCTACCTCTCTGAGCAATGCCATACCCGTCGAAAGCGTCCCTGTGTGCATGCCAAAGAAGGTAACGATGTGTTCCAGCGGGGCCTTCTCGTAGATCCTCTTCCCAAACCAGATACTATATCCCGCTGTGAATAGTCCTCCTACGGAGGTGAGAATTATTATCGGCAAAATATATTCCTGGATAACCGAGAACGAAATACCAGCGATCGATGCAGCAACCATAAAGTCAAACACACCCCCGCCGATACGCTGAAGAAGGAAGTCGTTCATGTATTCCGTTTTATACTTTTCCGATTTTCTGATCTTCTCGTATATCACTCTGAAACCCATTGCAAAGAGAACACCAATCACAAAGTGGAAGCCCCACAGAACTTGGGCAAACGTTTCGCAAAAGGTACCGAGCCCTCCAATCAGGCCAGTGAACCACTTCAAGAATAGGTAAGTGACGAGATATACGATTCCCACAGCCAGGGCCTGGATTGTGAAGCCATCAATATCCGAGAACTCGAAATCTCTTATTACTGCTTCTACTCTTTTCTTAACTGCGGGTTTTTCGATCTGAATTCCTACTTGTCTCTTTCTATACACCATTGCGTTCAACATCACTATTCCGCCAAAGGCCGCCCAGAGAAAGCCTAATGTTGAAACACTAAGACCAACGGCTCCCCCACCGGTAAAGCCCAACGCTTCCCACTGACTTCCTAGCGAATAGGCCTGACCGGGACCTTGTGCAAATCCGAGAGCCAGAAGAAGACCGAAAGGCGGAAAGAGATCCTTGAAGAACAATCCCACAAGGGCGATACCAACAACAAACCCCACAAGCCCCTGAAGAGCGTATGACATGCTGATAAGGAACCCGGTATTGACAGACGCTTTAGTAGTGGAGCGTCTTGTTCTCTTCAGCGCGATCGCGATGAAGCCAATCGCCATCAGATGATAGACTAGATTTCCAAGTCTATCGTATGAGAAGGGAATTATCTTCAGAACCTCCGGACCGAAAAGTATTCCAAGAAAGCCGGCAATAACGGCATTTGGAATAAGAATCTTGCTCAGGGGAGTGATGATTCTCTTCAGAACAGAAGCTACACCCATCAGAATGGAAAGGTAAGCGAAGTCAAGTATTATAGTCCAGTCTTGTTCCACGAAATCACCCCTTTTCGACAAAGCAATTGTATCAGAAGACTGTTCAAGTTAATTCTCCTCGTTTTTGTTAGAATTGTAATTAGAAGGAGGAAATTTGATGACACTAACGCCGCTTGGTGGCGGCCGCGAGATAGGCGCAAACTCCTATCTCCTTAGTCTGGACGGAAAGAATATTTTAATTGATGCAGGAAGACACCCAGTAAAGGAAGGTTTCGAGTCGCTACCGGAAATTGACAGAATAGACGATCTAGATGTGATAATGATCTCCCACTCTCACTACGACCATCTCTCTTCTTTGCCATACATATCTCAAAGATGGCCAAATGCCCCCATCCTGATGGCTCAAGAAAACAAGGGCCTGTCGCTTAGAATACTTCAGAACTCCGTTGAGGTAATGAAGAAGAAAAACGCCAAGGACGGTGTAGAACCTATACTATACAATCACGGCGAGGTCAACGAGCTGAAGAGAAGAATATATCCCATGGAGTACTTCCAGCGATATTCAATAGACGACGTAGTGGATGTGGCGCTCTATCCGGCAGGACATGTGATGGGTGCAGCTTCAATCTACCTGGAGCACAAAGGACGACGGGTTCTCTACTCAGGAGATATATCGCTTTCACAGCAGCTCACAATTCCGCCGGCTCAGCTTCCCAAAAAGGTCGAAACGCTTATATCCGAGGGAACATATGGGGCTAAGGAAAACCAACTCCATACAAGATACAGTGAAATAGAGCGTTTGAGCAAATCGGTGAAACGCGTTCTAGACAATGGCGGGCGGGTTTTACTGCCGGTATTTGCTCTTGGGAGAGGACAGGAGACAATATACATGCTCCTCAGGCTAATGCAGAAGAACAAGATCCCCTCAGTTCCAATATACACAAATGGAATGGTTGCCTCTCTGAGCAATCTTTACATGAGCAATTACGAACGCATAAGCGCTAAAGACAGAAAGTGGTTCATGCAGAACTTCCAGAAGAATGTTACGGTAGCACCCAAGAGTATCGAGAGGCTCCTCTTCTCGAAAGATCCGGCTCTCCTAGTTTTTTCCGCTGGAATGCTGGTTGAAGATACACTTTCTTACATCTTCGCGAAGCAGATGCTCCCCAACAGCAAGGACGGCATCTTTTTCATGGGTTATCAGAGTCCAGAATCATATGGCTATAGAGTGCTTCAAGCAAGCAAGAATGGTGATGATAAAATCGCTCTGGGAGAAGAAACTGTAGAAATAGGAACGAAGAACATAGATATCTTCAACTTCTCGGGCCATGCCGACTACCAGGAACTGCTCGACCTCCCCAGAAAGCTCCAACCAGAGAAACTGATTTATGTTCACGGCGACGAGGGGGCACTTGAAAACCTCGCCGAAGAACTGCAGTATGAGTTTGAAATTCAGATACCATCGAATCTTCAGACAGTTGAGCTTTAACTCCGGTTGACAAGGAATTGCGCTGGTGTTATCATAGTGTACGGTTGCCGGGGTGGCGGAACTGGCAGACGCAACGGACTTAAAATCCGTTGGAGCGAGGGCTCCGTGTGGGTTCGATTCCCATCCCCGGCACCATGGAAGCAGAATAAGCAGGTCATTCATATAGAAATATTGAGAATAATAGATACCCGGTGCGGGGTGGAGCAGTCTGGTAGCTCGTTGGGCTCATAACCCAAAGGTCACAGGTTCAAATCCTGTCCCCGCTACCATTATCAGGCGGTGTAGCTCAGCTGGCTAGAGCATGCGGTTCATACCCGCAGAGTCGTCAGTTCGATTCTGACCGCCGCCACCA
>WOZY01000086.1 GCA_011620045.1 Mesotoga sp. | reverse complement strand
GCCTCAGCAAAACTGCTTTCGATTCGTTCATTGAAAGACAGCGTCTTGAGGCTGTCGTTCGTTCCAGGCCTGTAGAGGTTTTCTATGATTTTTGGTCGAAGAGGGTGTCTTCGACAACCGGGGCGGTTTTTGAAGACTGTCTTTGGGAGAACAGTGAGAACTTTAGGATTCGCTTCAATGGGGATGGGTCTATCGCCATTCTCAGCGGGTCGACGACATTGAACTTTGCTGATGGCAGTGTGTTGACTATCCAGCCGGTATCAGGGAAAGTCACTTATTGAGACTTGGGGGTAAACATGTTTCAGAGTATGATAACTGCCGTAAATTCTGACGAGGGTTACACGGAGATCGTGAGGGCTGTTGTTGAAGGTCGGTATCTTAAGCCAGTCTTCTCTGTGCTCAAGATGGGGGCAAACTCGCTTGAAGAGTCAACCAGAGTCTTCATGGAGAATAATACGATTCCTGCCGATGAGATTTTTGTTACTGCCTTTCATCCAAGAGATGTTGTCTTTCAGCATCTGGAGGTTCCTCGAGTAAAGTCGACAAAGAATTTGCTCAATGTTGCCAGCTTCAAGGCTGCTTCCCAGTTTTCATTACCGCCGGACGAAGTGAACGTTGCCTGCCTGAACTCGATAGCTTCGCTAAAAAGTGGACTTGTTCCAGCCTTTGTTATAACCAAGAGAAAGGCCGTGTTTGAATTCATTGCAGGACTTACGGGGAAGAGCTTTCCTGAGCCGAACATTGTTGATGTGAAGCCGTTCTCTATTTTCAAAATGGCTCAAACAAGCGTCTTTGAAGGCAACAACATTGTTTTCATAGTAGATAGAAGCTATTCGCTTCTCCTGACATTAAAGGGAGAAGAAATTGTGGGCCTTAATTACATCAACGATGGTTTTGATCAGGTGGCAAGCGGTTTCAAAGAGGATAATTCGCTCTCTCCAAACACGAATATTCAGAGGGAGTTTCTGATTGGTTCTAAGGCTTACTATGATTCACTAATTGAAGAAGCTTCGGAAAGACTCGAGGGACTGATCTCCTATCAGTTAAGGATGTATCTTACTAACACGATGTCAAACTCGCCAAACACTTCTGCGGCTGATGAGTCTCTCTTCACCAGATTTTTTGTTGTGGGACAGTCAAGCCTTTCTACAGCCGTTTATTCAAGAGCTTTCCAGAGAATTCTTGGAGACGAAACAGAGGTAGTTAGCATGCCTCTGAAAATGAAGGAAACAAGCGGGATTACTTATACTTCGGTTGGACTGCTTATGAGAGGTGGTGAGATACTTGGTCGACGTAAACTTGTATTCAAGGAAGAAGCGGGTCTCGAGGCTTAAGTATTCTCTTATAGTCCTGTTGATAATTGTCCTTCTGGTTCTGGGGTCTCGTTTCTTTGTTGCCCAGGCATTTGAGACAAGGTTGAGGCAGGTTTCCAGGATGAAGGGCTACCTCTTTGACAATACCGGGACGTATCTGACGGGCAATCTTAAAGCAGACATCGAAATGATCTACGATAAAAAGCAAGAGTATACAGTAATGAAGAATAAACTAAGTAAACAGGTGAATGATCTTCGCGCGCATGTTAACTCAAAATCAGTCGAAATGGACGTTTTTAGGACAATAGAGGCCTATCTTGAAGATGAAAATGCGATGAAGACAATAGCTTCTAGAATTCAGTTTGAGAATGGAGTCGGCAATTCCTTCTATTATCTGATTTTTGAAGGCGAGAATGTCTCTTTTCCCACTCCGAAAAGCACGCCGACTCTTCTTGCCAACCCGAGTGTAAGGGGAAATCTGGATTTTGCTGAGCTCTACTCGCTTCAACTCGTCGATCTAAAGGTTGGTGGGCATAATGAGTGAAAAAGACGAGTTCAATTTTGAAGAGATAGATATCTCTACCAGTCAAGAGTCATTTGACGGTAACGATAGCTACTTCATTCACAGAGACTACGCTAATAAACTGAACAGGAAGCTCAGTTTTCTTGACAGAAAAGGTATGAATTCGAGACTTGCATTTTGGTCTTTGATCGTCTTGACTATCATCGGCTTTCTCTTTCTGGTGATTTTGTACTCTTACAATACTTTTGAGAACACATCCTTACTCATAGACGAAGTGAACGGACTTGAGAGCGCCTATCTCGGGGTGCAGTTGCTTTCAAGGGTCAGAAACGAAGCGATCGGTTCAATGAGCACAAGAAGCTATCTAGAAGAACTCGAAGAAAAAATCCCGATAGAGGCTAAACCGGGTGACTACAAAGGGATAACAGTTACTGGCGGCTCGAGGGATATCCTTGATATAGTGGAAATGATCGTGAATGAGCCAAAGATACTCGTCAGAAAGCTTGAACTTAGATCGAATCTTGGATTTCCGATTCTTCCAGAATCGAACATTCCGTCGAATCTCTCGCTTGAGCTAAAGACTGATCTTACAGTAACGGGAAACTTCTAGGCGGAGTTGATTGTATGGAGAAGATGGTCTTGGCAATCGTTGTTTCAATAACTTTGTTAGTTACGGGCGGCGTTCTGTTGATATTTCTTCTGGAACCGGTGGAAATTGCCGATGTGGCAGCAGGCAGAATCAAAATCGATCCTATCGATACTAGCAAAGTAGTAAGCAGCGTTTCTTTCGGAAATCACTTCCTTCCTCTTTATGCAAGTCCTTTGGAAGTTATAAGGTCCATGCTGGAAGTAGGCGAAGAGGCAGCCGATATCAAATACATAGCTTACTATAGATTGAACAAGGTTGATTATGCAATTCTCGAGGCAGGACAGTCGCAGATTACCGTAAGGGTAGGAGAGCAGGTAGCGCCCTCTTACATTGTATACGGAATTACGGAATTTGCTGTGTTGCTTAACGATACGAGCACTAACAGCTTTGTTGTTGTGAAGTACTTTAGATCGTAATCTCGAGGGTGAATATGGGGTGATTCGTGTGAGAAGAATAGCGGTCATGTTTCTAGTTCTGGGTTTCTTCTGTATTGGTTTCTCCAATCAGTTAAATTCTATTATACCGTCTATGGATGCCGAATCAGTAACGGTGACGATGATCTTCAAGGACACAGTCATTGATTACAACATTCAGTCAAATCCTTCCAAGACAATATACTCTCTTGCGTTTAGCGGAGTGAGTGGCAGGGATATGAATCTCCCGCTCCGTATGGGTCCTGTAGAGGGGCTGTGGACCAGACAGGATCCGAAGAGACTTTCTGTAAATATTGCGTTGTTGATTCCGGCAGTTGATGAGCCAGAAGTTACGATAATGGAGAATATAGTCACATTGAGATTCTTCAGATCGAATATCGACGTA
>WOZY01000059.1 GCA_011620045.1 Mesotoga sp. | reverse complement strand
GATTTGGAGCGAAAACTAGATTTGTTTCAAGTCTTCCAGAAAAACCCGAGATTGTTCTCTTAATGGTGTTCCCTGCAAAAGCAAAGATAGCGTCTTCTTCAATTTCCATCTTGAAGCCTGGTTTTCCCAGAATTCTTCCAGAATTCCCGTTCTTACGACTTGTCTAAGTTCGGTGTTCACTCCCCTTTTGCACAGGCCTGGTTTATATCTCTCGAGGAATGGCGGGAAGACAACAGGCTCGAGATCCGGCCATGAGTGACTCAAAATATAAGTAAAGAGAAGATAGGAAGAAATACCATCCCTCAGTAGTCTCCCAAGTTCATGGAAGCGAGGCCTCTTGCCTTGAATGAAGTCCTCTGTCTCAAGATAAAGAGGATGATGTTTGTGGCACCTTTGCCTTTTACTACTCTTGAGTTCTGTTGTCATAAGCGCAATAGCCATCAGTCGGATTCTCTTGTCACTCTCGACTTTCATCTTCCGCCTCGCCTTCTGATAGTTCTTTATGTAAGTCATAGGAATCCAGATCTGAACTCCAATGCAGGAATCATAACAGAGATTTCTGACTAAAGTAAAACCTTTTTATCCCGCATACAAGGATTATCCTGGTGATTATGGAGAGAAGTCAAATCCTGCCTTTGAGAGAAATTGCTGGTCGCGAGAAAGACACGAAACGGTGTGCAACCCGAATTCATCAACAGCCGCCCACTTTGCACTCACTTACGTAACAGCTCATCTTCAAATAACTAGCGTTGCATCAAATCACCATGAAGCATTAATCAATGTATCCGACCAAGAATAGTTCATCAAAATCAGACTCTCAGGCTAGAAACATCGGCATTATAGAGAAAAACATCCTCTGTTCTCTCGAAAGGCCTGAATCCATTAGAGAGAAAGGGGCCCAGATCGCATAGTTCACTAGCCATAGCATGAATACGGACAAAGCCCTTCGTTTGCGCATAACAAACAAGCTCCTTCAAGAAATACTCAAGACTATCTTTGTCTGCCACTTCAATGTAGTTGATGTCAAGGCAGCCCTTAGATTTGGAGTTCTTCGAAACAATCGCCCAGTTTGCCCCGTCCAAAAGCTTCGTTGGATTGTTTAGAAACCTTCTCTTGTTAACGATTTCCTTCGGAATGAACATCCAGTCTTCGCTTATGTGATCATCGATGTACGGGATCTCGTCGCTTTCCAGTAGGTTAATGGAACAGCAAGTCGATTCGCCAATCTCTCTCTCGAGATTTGTGAAGATGGCTATTCGTTTGAACCCAAAGGCTTCGTTCATCTTTATCGAAGCGGTGTTGTCGAAATAAGTTGCAAAATAGAGTTTTTCGAGCCCAAGCCTTTCGGCAAGCTTCAACGTCTCTCCACCCAGCTCCTTCCCGTATCCTCTTCCCTGAAAGGCCGGATCGATTCTCATTCCTTCCATCCAGCCCACTTTGCGACTGAAGAGCCTAAGGTTGTCTATACCAATCAGTCTTCCTCCCTTCCAGAGTCCCATAAAGTAACATGAAGGATCATGAACCCACTTCTCAAAGACTCGAGGAATGTAATCATCGCCTTCCCATATTGTCTCAACGATTTCCATCACCCTAAACTGATCGGCCTTCTCGAGACGCTTTATCATAAGTACACTTTCCTCACATAGGGGGATGTCATAACCCTCAGCAGTGCTCCGTAAGACATCGTGAAGGGAATCGAGTCACCAACTGCGAAGGACTTCTCGGAATCGGTTACATCCAGTATTAGGTGATCGCTAGAAGCATGGATTATTTCACATCCTCTCACTAAAGGCGTCAATCCGGAGGGAACCACGTCTTGCTCGCCCAGATCAAGTATCGCCTTCATTCTCTTCCCTTTATCCACAAACTTTGGAATCCTACCAAAGGCATCATAACCAATATCGCCAATTGGTAGGGAGGGCTTCTCTGCAAGTTCAATAATCTCTCCTACAAGAGTGAATGTGTTCTGTAGGGTTCCCGGAACTCTCCGGTTGTTCGTAACATCAGTTCCACACATTATCGACTCTCCCAGTCGAAAGTGATTTATGCCTTCTGGAAGATTTTTCTCTTCAAGTAGGGGTAAAGAAGCGGTGTTTCCGGCAGAGTATCTCCTAACTGAGTAACCGGTAGTCCTCTTCAGAGATTCGCCCAGGTTGAGAAGGATTTCGAATTTTGAAGGAGTTGCAATTACTCCTCCAAAACATCCAAGATTGGTGCCGATTCCATCAAGGTCACTTCCGACGATTTCGAATGCTTTCTTGAGGACGGCTTCCGCATCATAAAACATGACTCCCTCTCTGAGGTCTCCAGTATCCACCATGAATATGAACTTCAGTTGTTTCTCAGTTTCAGATGAAATCTCCTTTAGTCTGGAAAGACTCTCAAGATCTCCGACAAGCACTGAATCAACAAGCTCCACAACTTGCCGAAATCGCGATTTCTCTGGAAGTCTGAGCAAAATGAAATCCGGATTCATGCCCGCGCTTTTCAGCCTCGCGATATTCTCCAGTCTTGATTCGCCAATTTCTTTGATTCCGTTTTCAAGTAAAGACTTCGCTATCTCAGGATCTCCGCAAACAACTTTGGTTACTGCAGCGACCTTAACCCCATTACTTCTGGCAAGTTCCACGATCGTTCTTGAATTCTTTGCTATGCTATCCCTATTCACTTCAACGTAAGCCATCTAGATCACCTCAATAAATTATATATTAAGCTTACCGCCCAGTTCCAGCCGCTAGTCATCTAGAACTGAAGCTGTCGTATAATATCTACATTATGGATTACAATAAAGGTGATTACGTTGTTCTTCTTTTTCTCAAAGAAGCGGTTGAGATATCTTGCCGTTGCAAGAATTGGACCCTTGAATCGGGTTATTACATGTACATCGGTTCGGCAATGAACTCTCTAGCTGAAAGAGTGAAGAGGCACCTAATCGAAGAAAAAAGAAAATACTGGCATATTGACTTCTTGAGGGAGAAAGCCGAGGTTGTGGCCGCTCTGCTTCTTCCGACAGAAAAGCAAAGAGAGGAAGAGCTTTCGAATTTTGTCTCTCAGTATGGTGAGGCAGTCCCCAAATTTGGAGCTTCGGACTGCTTGACGGACTCGAATCTTTACAGACTCGAACTGAGAAGTATTGAGAGAATCTTTTCTTCTATCGTCTTAAAATGGAGGGATAAATATGATAGCTTTTTTGACTGACTGGGGTTCGGACAGCTTTTATGTTGGGGTTGCAAAGGCTGTTATTAGGGAGCTAAATAGGAAGGTTGAAGTAATTGATATTTGTCATGAAATCAAACCCTTCAGCATAAGGCATGGCGCCTACGTCATTCATAGG
>WOZY01000038.1 GCA_011620045.1 Mesotoga sp. | reverse complement strand
TCAAGATCTCCAACTACCTGCGAATAGAAGGGATTTCTAATGTCTGAGACCACAATTCCGATTCTCCCCGTTTTCCCGCCCCTGAGAATTCTGGCATCCTTGTGAGGCTCGTACCCGAGCTCCTGTATGGCTCTTAATACTCTATCTCTAGTCTCGTCGCTCACAGAATCCCTAGAATTTATCACTCTGGATACGGTCATCATAGCTGTGCCCGCCTTCTGTGCAACTTCTCGCAAGGTGGCTCTCTTCAAGGTTGATCCTCCTTTCATTTGTTAACGTTAACTGTTAACGTTAACATTATACATTCTTCTTTTCAGTTATCTAAGCCTTGTTATTTCTGATTGTGATCAGAGAGAGGCAATCTAGACCAAACGGAGGCGATTTCCTCTTTAGAGCGCATCTATAGGTGAGCAGGCTCTTTGAACCAATAGGTATTTGTTGTCCAGAAGCGAAGTAAATCACTCACTAGAGACAGTGTTCTGCAAAACAAAGGATTGACGAAGTACCTTCATCAATCCAATTCCCACTGGATGCTCGAAGTAATTCGAAGGATAGTCGAAACTGTTTGGAGAAGCCTTTCCAGAGATTTCAGCTCACTCTCGAAAATCGCGAAGACATTTGATAAGAAGTGAAGTAGACTTCAGTCCGGAAAGTATTCCGCAAAGTTCCCATTCTTCGAAGAACACGGTTCTTTAGTACTGTGAGATTCTGAGAAGAACGTTGAATTTCGATTTGATACAGTTCACAGAGGTCTTTTCGACAAAAAACAGATGGTTGGTCACATGTAAGCAAGTTCTGAAAACTCAGAGTACTAATGGATGGTATCACCCAATTTTATGACGGAAAAGAAATACCGAAAAGTAAAGACCTTGAAAGGGTTGAGAATAGTCTATGCCAGACCTTTGTCCCGGAAGAGGCTACGAAAAACACTTTTGCGAGAATACGACACAGTACTTAGAGACCGTAACTCTTGTTTTCTGATATGAATCTGGCACTATGCTCTTGCTCTGGACGAGCATTGCCATTCAGGCAGATGTTTTGGGAGCCTAAGAATTACAAGTAGAATACGCATTTTTCCTTCTCAACCGGAACCGTCAGATGTCGTCTTCTCAAATGGGAATGATCCTCTTGACAAACAGTGAAGCTGACTGCGGAATCTTATATTCTCTTACCAGAAATACGTAGATTATCCGTCTTCTTTGAAAGCCAAATCTAAGGAAACTCTAAGGAATGAATTGTAAAATGACTTGTATTTCTTGGACGGAGGGAGGTGCACAGGGATGAAGAAAGTAGTCATAATCGCACTTGTACTTCTCATGATAGCAACTCTCACGTATGCTGTTGGCCAGCAACTCAGAGGAAACAGAGGTTCTCAACTTGCTCCTGAAGAATGCCCGCGTTTTGTTGACCAGGATGGAGACAACGTCAATGACCTTTGCCCCAACGAAGGAGAAATGTTTCGCAGACGCTTGAGGAACGGCACTTGCGAAAACGAAAAGGCCTTTGGCGGAGGAAGAGGACAACGAAGAGGCCTGGGTAATCGCTGAGCGTGAGAATATGCACTAGAGAGGGGGCCTATGCCCTCCTCTTTTTGTTTGCTCAGATTGCTTTCGACCAGTCACAAAAGAGATTCAAGCTAATTACCTCACTTTAGCCGGGGCCTCTTGTGTACAACATCATTATTAGTCTACTCGTCTCAACGCTTTTTGTGAAAAGAAAGATGGTTTATTACAATCATTAGGATAACCGCCAGAACAAAAGCCACGCTAACAACCGAAATGAAGATAAACAGATTAGCAAACGAACCGATTCCTTGCGGATATTTATCTGCAGGGTCTAGAAACCAGTAAGGGTAAAAACCTGTAAAACTTCTCCGTATGACGGCTAACGCTGCGTAAGCAAGAGGATACGTTGCCCGCAAGATGGGATAGGAGAGTTCGCAAGGACTCTTCTCTTCAAACAGCAACCAACAAATTATCGCGGCTGACGGTGTAATATAGTGCAACAGGTTACTTGCCATCAAAGCCAGCCCTTCGGGCAGCTAGTAGCCCGAAAGAAGAAAATGGTGAACAGTCATCGTGACCGTTATCCATAGCACTGATCCACCGGTCAAGATTCGTAATATCTTGCAGGCTCCAGGTGACTCTTGCCTCTTCCGTCGAACACGATATTTACAAGGCAACTATTAAGACAATAAAGTTTGTCTGCAAGGTGTAGAAACTGAACTGAGCAAGAGCATCAGAACGTCTTTTAGAAAGTGATAGCTGCGAGACTATTCCCAAAAGGGAAAGGCCGAGCACTGATAGTTCTGCAATTAGTCTTGCGTCTTTCTTCATCAAGGCAAATCCCTCTCTTAGGAGTGAAGTCAACTGCTCGTGAGTGCTCCCCAGTTTTCGCAGACCAACGATGATTAGGCACAGAGAATACTGTCTCTTTCTTAGGAAGCCACTCGCTTCACCGATAATAACAATTCTCTTTCCGAAAGAGGTTTCAACCGTAACTTCATTGAGAACAGTTATTTCGTTCATTAGATTGAGTCTCGCTTACGATCTTACTTTTTGAAACGAAGAAGTATAATAAAGTGGATGTTACAGAGTTTTCAAAGGAGGAGATCGATGAGCTTATTCGATCTGACATCGAAAAAGCTAAATAACGAGGAAACATCTTCAATGCTTGCGAAGTCTGTTGGAACTGCTCCAGACAAGGTACAGAAGGTAACTCAGCTGGGACTGCCAACACTATTGCAGGGGCTCGTACGAAACTCCTCTCCCAAAGAAGGAGCCGAATCACTGAACAGAGCTCTGGATAAGCATCGAGATGAAAGCATTGATAACGTGAAATCCTTCATTTCAAATTCTGACAGGAGCGAAGGGCAGAAGATTCTGTGGCACATTCTTCCAGAAAATGAGGAGAGAACTGAAAAGAACCTAGCAGCTCAAGCGGGGCTAAAGAAAGACCGGGTTTCTGGAATTCTTTCACAGATAGCCCTTTGCTTCTGGCAGCACCGGGAAATGAGAAGAGGAAAAGCAATGTCGATTCATCGGGAATCGCTGGTTTCCTGAGCAACATCGCAGCCAACAGCAACGGTGGCGGCATGATGGGAAAGGCGGCTGATTGCTGGATAAGTTTAAAGACGGTAGTTTTCTCGATGATGCCGGTAGTTTCTTTGGAAAGTTCTTTAAGAAATAATTCGACAATTTCTACCGACAATCAGTCAGTATCCGGAATACAGGATTTTAGAAATACCACAAATAGAAGGGAGGAATTTGGATGTCAAAGCTTACTATAGTTGAAGGAATCGGACCGGTATTTGAAAAGAAACTTAAGGATGCGGGTGTAAATTCAATCGAG
>WOZY01000137.1 GCA_011620045.1 Mesotoga sp. | reverse complement strand
CAGATCTTGTTTCTGACGATGTGCTCGATCTTCTTGAAGAGTTCAAAGAAGACGTTGACGTAATTCTTGAACTGGGACTACAAAGCATTAATCCAAATACACTGAAAACTATCAACAGAGGGCACACTCTATCACATTTCATCGATTCGTCCTTGAGAGCCAAGAAAAGGGGCATAGAGCTTGTGGCTCACGTGATAGTTAATCTTCCCTGGGATACAGAGGAGGATGTGTCTGAGGCGGCAAGGCTGATATCAGTGCTGCGAATTGATGGAGTCAAAGTCCACTCTCTATATGTGGCTGAAGGTACCGAACTGGCAAGGCAGTATCGAGCAGGAGAAGTCACAATTGGGACTTTGGAGCAGTTTTTGGAGCGAGTGGTCGTCTTCCTTGAGAATCTCAATAGTGAAGTGATTGTGCATAGACTTGTTTCAGACCCGCCTTTCGAGGGTACTCTCTTTGGAAACTGGGGAATGTCAAAAATCAAGCTCTTGAATATGATTGAGAGAAAGATGATAATTGAAGGTAGAACTCAGGGCTGCAAGGCTCTATAGATTCTATAGGGAAGCGAAATGTGTGACCGCGGATTATCCGAGGAAAGTCCGGACTCCATGGGCAGGGACGCTGGGTAATACCCAGGGAGAGCGATCTCCGGAAAGGGCCATAGAAAATGAAACCGCCTTCGGGCAAGGATGGAAAGGTGAAGGTAAGAGCTCACCGGCTGTCGGGTGATCGGCAGGCCTGGTAACCCCCGTCTGGAGCAAGTCCAAGCAGAAAGGGTCTGAGGTTGCCCACCAAATCCCTTTCGGGTAGGATGCTTGAGGGTCATGGCAACATGACTCCCAGATAGATGGTCACAATAACAGGATCCGGCTTACGGTTTCGCTTCCCTATTCTTTTTTGGAGTGACCAATGAATATTCCAATGACTAAAAGAGAGATGGATCAAAGAGGTTGGCCTTTTTTCGACATAATTCTTATCACAGGCGATGCTTTTGTTGATCATCCATCATTTGGATCGGCAATGATCGCCAGAGTTCTTGAATCTGCTGGCTGGAGAGTAGGCGTAATTTCGCAACCAGATTGGCGAACAACTGCAGACATCTCAGCACTGGGGAGGCCAAGGCTCTTCTTCGGTATAACCTCTGGAAATGTTGATTCTATGGTTGCAAACTACACTTCGACTGGAAGAAAGAGGAAGAGCGATGATTACACTCCGGGTGGGATTGGCGGAAAGAGACCTGATCGTGCAACTACAGTCTATTCAAATTTGATAAGGCAGGCTTTCAAAGAGACTTTCGTTGTTCTTGGAGGAATTGAAGCAAGCTTGAGAAGGTTCTCTCATTATGACTGGTGGAGCAACAGAATAAGAAAGTCTATTCTTCTTGACTCTAAGGCAGATTTGCTTGTATATGGAATGGGTGAGAAACCCGTCACCGAAATTGCCAGGAGAATCTCAGAATCGGGAGAAATCCCCAAAGACGTCGAAGGAACAGTTTTCTGGTCGAGCGCAAAACCAATTGGAGTTGAGCTTCCCTCTCACGAAGAAGTCTTACTTGACAAAAGGAAGTACTTCAGACTCACAAGAATCATTCACGAAGAGACGGACCCTGTAAGGGGCACCTGCCTTTATCAGCTTCAGGACAATAGATATGTCGTACAGAACAAACCCCCACAGGTAAGTTCACAGGAATTGGATTCCTTCTATTCTCTTCCCTTCAGTAGAAGAGTACACCCTCTGTCTCTTTCGAAGGGAAAAGTCAAGGCAATTGAGACCGTTCAGAATTCGATAACGAGTCACAGGGGTTGCTACGGCGAGTGTAACTTCTGCGCGATCGCGATTCATCAGGGAAGAACAGTAGTCTCGAGAAGCGAAGACTCAATAATCAAAGAGATCGAAAGCCTTGCCAAAGACACCGAATTCCATGGAACTATAACCGATATCGGCGGTCCGACAGCAAATATGTATGGATTCGAGTGCTCTGTAAAGGAAAAAGCCGGGGCTTGTACTGATAGAAGGTGTCTTTTCCCGGAAGTCTGTCGTTCTCTTAGAGTCAATCATACCAGATACCTCAATCTTTTGAGAAGAGCAAAGAAACTTCCGGGGGTTAAGCATGTTTTCGTCTCTTCTGGAATTAGGTACGATCTCATTCTCAGCGATGGAAAATCCGGTAGGGGCTTCCTCAAAGAATTGATCGAAAACCATACCTCCGGACAATTAAAAATAGCACCGGAACATTCCGTTGATTATGTACTGAAGCAGATGGGAAAACCATCAAGAAAGGTACTTCGTGATTTTCTGAGAGAGGTAAGTCTTCTCTCAAGTAGAAATGGATACACTATCGGATATTTTATTGCTGCTCATCCGGGATGCACGATACAGGACATGGTCGAACTGAAGACATTCGTGAGCAAGGAAATGCATTACAACCCAGAGCAGGTTCAGATATTCACACCTACACCGGCAACATACTCCACAGCAATGTACTACACAGGAATTGCCTCGGAAGATGGCGACAGAATTTTCGTGGAGAGATCTGCCTCCGGAAGGAGAGAACAGAAAGACATTCTCACAAAAAAGGCGAAACTAAAGCGAGAATCTGAGGAGAATATAGGCGGTACCGGTAACAAGCAGCATAATCGTTACAGGCATTGAAAATCTCAAGAAATCTCCGTATGTGAGACTCTCCTTTGAGTGTTTTTCTATCAGCCCCACTCCAACCATATTTGCGGCTGCACCGGCAATCGAAAAACTCCCTCCAAGACAGGCCGAGATTGAGATTACCCACCAAATCTCGACAGGAACACCGTAATTTGCCGTTAGCCCCTGAATAACGGGAATCATAAAAGTGACTGCGGGGACAGCGCCGATGAAGCCGCTCATTACTGCTGACAACCAGTAAAGGGTTAGAAACAGTACTACTCTGTTACCCGAGAGTGAACCCAGAAGACCGGATATAAACGAAGTAATACCAACCTCTTGTAGAGCAAATGCGAGAACAAATAGCCCCATGAAGAAAAAGATAGTATCCCATTCGATATCCTCAGACAGATTAGAAAAACTTTTCCCATTCAGAATCATCGCCGCAGCAGCACCTGCAAGAGCGACGAGAGAAGGCTCGATTCCTATCAACCCATGGAGAAGAAAACCTGCGATGATTCCAAAAAAAACCGCAAGTGATTTATAGAGAGCCGATTTTGAGACTATAGCCTTGTTGGGATCCATACTGGCGAGGCGCTGTAGCTTATCTCCCATTGATCTGTAATTCTTAAAGACCTTTCTATCAAGATATATAACAGTTATTAGAAGGGCAATGAGAGTGATTGGCCCATCAAACCTGAGAAAATCCATGAATCC
>WOZY01000057.1 GCA_011620045.1 Mesotoga sp. | reverse complement strand
GTATTTCAATCACCTTAATTCAGAAGAGAGATTTCATTTGACAGATATAATGATTGATTCCGGAGAGAAGATTCGACTTTCATCAATTAATGGTACGAAAGTAGATAAACACTCTACTGGAGGTGTGGGAGACAAAGTCACGCTGGTTGTTGGACCCATTGTTGCAGCTGCAGGCCTAGTCTTCGCAAAATTATCCGGAAGGGGTCTGGGTCATACCGGCGGAACCATCGATAAACTTGAGTCAATTCCCGGGTTTGTGACCTCACTGAGTATTGAGGAGTTCATGCAACAGTCCGAGAGGATTGGAATAGCACTGGCCGGTCAAACTGCGCAGGTTGCGGTAGCGGATAAGAAACTGTACGCCTTGAGAGACGTGACTGCGACAGTTGATGAGATTTCACTTATTGCCTCAAGTATAATGAGCAAGAAACTCGCTGTTGATTCAGACGGAATACTACTCGATGTCAAGATTGGGACTGGTGCCTTCATGAAAGAACTTGAGGGAGCCAGAGATCTTGCAGTTGCGATGATCGATATTGGAAAGAGGAAGGGGAGAACGACAAAGGCTGTGATAAGCGACATGAATCAGCCTCTGGGAATTGCTGTCGGTAACGCTTTGGAAGTCGTTGAAGCCATAGAGACACTTAAGGGAACCGGTCCCGATGACTTGAGTTACCTTTGCAGAGTTATTGCTAGTCAGATGTTAGTAATTGGGGGCGTAGCAAATGAAAAGGATGCCGAAGGGATTGTAGACAATCTGATAGTTTCTGGAGAAGCGATAAGCAAGTTCGATGAGTTTGTCAGTGCTCAAGGAGGGCCTGAAGGTTTTTCGGAGCAGTATGACACACATTTTGAAAGAGCCGCCTTTGTGAAGGAAGTCAGATCTTGTTCCAGTGGGTATGTGAGGTCTGTCGATGCTGAGTCAATTGGGCTTGTCTGTATGAGGCTTGGCGCAGGAAGAGAGAGAAAGGAAGATGTCGTGGATCCGGCCGTAGGGTTGGAGGTCTTGAAGAAGATTGGAGATAGAGTCCAAGAAGGTGAGCCTATCGCCATAATCCATGCTAATAATGAGAATAAGATTGAGAAGGAGATCGAAGCGATTAAAAAGAGTTTTGTGCTTTCAGAACAGAAGTCCGCACCTCCCCCGATAGTCTACGAAGTGCTTTAAGGAGTGCATTCCATGAGGCGAATTTTTGTTATTTGTTTCCTGTTTCTTTCGTTGGTTTCATCAGCAAAGAATCTGATTTATCTCGACGAAAGAGGACAGACGAGGGTATTTACTGATGCAGTAGTTACTGAGCGGTCTATGGATTTCGTAAAGCTGGAAATAATCGGAGAGTTAATAAGGGGTGTAGTCGTTTCTCAGTCTCTTCGTCAAGGAGAGACAATAATGATTCTTCCTTCAGGGATAATTGTCTCTCTCTCCCATGAGAATCAGAGGGCTACAGTTGAGTTCGGGAGCGAATTCGAAAACTCACTGATTGTAAAAGACGACAAGGTCCACATCAACGCAGAATTGCTTGCAGCAATAACCGATAAGTCCTTTTTCAGCGAAAGCGAGGCGCTGATACTCTATGCTCAGCCTTTGACTATAAAGAGTATTGAGAATCGGCCGGATTCAATATCGGTAACACTAGACAGAGACGTACTTCCGGATTTCTTCACGATATGGTGGACCGGAAGCGGTTCGCTGGCCGTGACTTTAAGACCTGCGAGGATTGATCCATTTCTAGCATATGATGGGATGACTGTAACGACGGGAAGGGGTTTCGTGAAGATATCTGCTGAAAAGCCGTGGCCTGACGTCGAGTATGAGATAAAAGGCAGAACGTTGATTCTTAGGGGAAAGAGTGGAATGGGAAGGACTATACAGCAAGAAAGCAGTCTTGATTTCGACCTAAACATATTCGAATCCTATGCAGGTGGTCAAAAGTTTACAATGTCCTTCCTCGAGATGAATAGTGCAAAATTCTCTTACGGAATCGAGCTCGCAAATGATGGAGTCTCAGGACTGGAAAAGGCAACTGACACTCTCAGAAAAAGCGGTGCACAGATAATGATAAACGGAGGCTATTTCGATCAGAATCAGAATCTTCCTATCGGCCTTCTTGTGAGAGATGAAGAAGTCCTCGGACTCCCTACTCTTGACAGGCCCGCAGTCTACTTCACTGAAGATGGCAAAGTCCATGTTTCCAGGATGGACATAATCTATATGGCAAGATTCGATGGCCGTTTCGTTCAGATCACGGGAGTAAATTCTCCGTACAGAGGCGAAGCAGTTTTGTACACCGACGAATACCGTAACAGTATCCCCGAATTTGACGACTTCACTTACCTCGAAATAAAAGACGGTAAGATAATCAGCAAGGGTTATATCTCGAGAGTGGAGAAGGGTTCTGATGTGTTGGTTCTTTCGCCTTCATCGCTTCAGAAGATATCTGATTCCACCTCAGTGGGTGGATCAGTTGCTCTGGAACTTCTGAATTCCTATGGCGTGAAGATAACGGGAGCCGTCGAAGGTGGACCGATGATCATACATGACGGAAAACCGGTCACTGATTACGAGAGAAACTATTATTCGGCATCGCTCCTTGATGTCAGAGCTCCAAGAACACTTGTTGGTGTGAAGGCGACAGGGGAAGTTGTTTTCATAGTGATCGATGGTTACCAGCAGACCAGCTATGGCTTAACTTTCAAAGAGATGATAGAATTTTTCAAAGACAAGGGATTCCGTTCCTTGATGTGTCTTGATGGTGGGAAGTCTTCTGTTATGTCTGTGAATGGTGAAATAATTAACTCACCTTCTTCAGGAGTGCCTTCTCTACCCGTAATCATAACTGGGTCGCGTAAATAGACTGAAATAGATTTGGAGGTGGTCAGATATGGACAAGATTCCGATCGATGCCAAAAGAGACATTGCACTCATTGGGCACCACGGGTCTGGTAAAACTCAAATTGTTGATGCGATGCTTTTCAATGCAAAGTTAATCGATCGAATTGGCATCCTGGCAACTGATTCTGAAGAAGTTGAAAAAGAGAAGAAAGCAAGCTTTTCTATGGGAGTCACAAGTTTACCCCATAACGACATTAGAATCTATGTGATCGATACCCCTGGTATGTCGGATTTCTATGCTGAGACTGCAAACGGGATCTTTGCGTCAGAGAACATTGTTGCTGTCATAAACTCCACAGCCGGGCTAGAGATACAGACCGAGAGGTTTGGGACAATCGCAAAAGAGCTTGGAAAAGGAATAATTGCGTTCTTCAACATGATGGACAAGGAAAGATCCGGCTACGAAGAAACTCTTGCCGACGTTGCAGACACTTTTGAAAGAACGCCTGTCCTTGTTCAGCTACCGATAGGACGGGAA
>WOZY01000045.1:2117-3415 GCA_011620045.1 Mesotoga sp. | reverse complement strand
AAAGAAGAGAGAAGAAGATTCACTACAGGGAAAGAGAAATCTACTCGGACATCGTTGAAGATTGATGAACATCAGATAAGAGAGGAGGAGAATGGATGAAATTCAGAGAGAAAAGACACTTGAAGGCCATAGACAGATTGATCGAGAGTGAAAGAGACAGCGTATACAGCAATTTGCTGATCAACCCGAGATTCTAATAAGGGAAAGATAAGAGGAGGAACGAAGATGAAAAAGAGAAGCATGAAGGAGATAGACAGGATGGTTTCACAGGTAAGAGAGAGTACATACAGTTCTTTGATGACAAGCCCCAGGTTTTAGCTCCAGAGATAAGGAGGTGAGATCATGAAAAAGAGAAAAGAGAATCTAGCAGATGTGGATAGATATATAGAGAAGATAAGGGGCGACGCTTTTAAGAGATACATGGCCTCTATCCACAACTGAAAATAAGGAGAGGCGATCAAATTGGGAGGATCAAATAAAACAGTGCACGCAAACAGCTGAAGACCCGTTCCATAACTTTCCAAAGGGCCTTCAGTTTTTTATTGCAGACTCTGTGGAAAGAGATGGCCGCTTCTGTGCTATGGCAGACCAGTCTCACTGAGAGCATGGCTGAAAAACCGTTAGCCGTTACCGGTCTGCCGTTCTAAGAGACCAAAGCAGAAGTGATGCTACTATAGAACACAAGACGTAATACGCCGAAAAGCATCGACGGTCGCAACGCCGGCGGAGAACATGCCGGGACGCAATGCCCGCTTCGCTGGGAAACAAAGGATCGGGTTGAAAGATCGGGTTAGGAAGTACGGGTTAATAGGAGCAGGTGGAAGGAAAGAACGCGAATAATACTTATTTGCTGACGCAGCTGATGCCGACTTTGTCGGGAAGTGATGCTGGTATAAAACAAAGACGTAATGCCGCCTGTGGCAGGAAGCTATTAGAATGCCAGTCTGCTGTCGTAGGCCAGTCAGGCTCCGCATGGGCAGTCTCGCCTTCGGCGAGGCCAGTTCCGACTACGCCGGGCGAAGAAGCAGCTTGCAATTGATCGCTGCTAAGAACCACGTTGACGGTCAACGGTCCGCCGCTGATGTTCCAGAACCGCTTTTGTTTGCCAGACCCTAGACCCGGTCATAATTCCGCAGCCGTCATCTAAACTTGATTCAGAATCCATCTCTTGCATTCTGGCTCCTTCAAATCGTATACTCCAGACTCCACACACGTTTTCTTTGGTTCGTTTTCTTACACCTCACAACTTACATCTTGTAACCGATCCTATGCTCTTAACAGCGTTCAGCGATCAGCGT
>WOZY01000045.1:0-2017 GCA_011620045.1 Mesotoga sp. | reverse complement strand
GGATTCTTTTGGAGAACCGTCAACGAGAACCAGTTTCTATTTGCCCCTGCCAGCTATCACAACCTCTTCATTTTGCTCTTAGATTGCCCAGATGACTCCCAATAGATGTAATAATTGAGTCATGAAGGGAGATGAAGTGAATGGAACTGGAAAGGGTTCTTGTTGTTGATCCAGTAGATGGGGAATACTTGGCAAATATCAGAATATCTGGAAGCAAAATTGAATCAGTTGCAAAGACGGGCGGAGAATTCAGCTCAATAGCTATGCCTGGCTTTGTCGACACACATTCGCATGGCGCAGTTGGAATTAACTGTATGACAATGAATACAGGAGATCTTGAAAGGTGGGAGAAATTCGTTGAGACTCACGGTGTAACTTCTCTAATTCCCACGACAGTCTCCGCCGACTCAAATGAAATGAAGAGAGTGGCTGACCTTGTCTCAAACTATGTGAGTGAAAGACCCAGAACGGCCGTTCGAGGAGTGCATTACGAGGGGCCATATATTAACCCTAAGAAGAAGGGGGCTCAGAATCCCTCAGTAATCAGACGAGCAACAATCAAGGAGCTCAGATCAGTGCTTTCCGATATCGTCGTACTGATAACAATGGCTCCAGAGATCGAGGGCTTTCTAGAGGTCCTTCCCGAAATATTCAAGAATGAGATTATTGTCTCAATTGGACACACAGATGCTACTTATTCTCAAATCAAAGAAGCTTATGAGTCTGGTTGTGGAAGGATGACTCACTTTCCTAACGGTATGAATGTTCTTCACCACAGAGAGATAGGTTGTGTTGGGGCAGGTTTCTTACTACCTATGAAGCTGGAGATGATAGTAGATGGAATTCACACCGCGCCAGAGTTTGTCCAGATGGCCCACAGAATACGTGGCAGTGAAGCAATTATCTTGGTTACTGACTCACTTGACGCAACCGGTCTCAATGATGGAGTCTACGATCTCGGGGGTCTTAAAGTAGAAGTCAAAGGCAATGTGGCAACACTTGAAGATGGAACTCTTGCAGGAAGCACTCTCACTATGGAAAAGGCCGCCAATAACTTTCACAGGTGGACTGACTGTAGTCTTCAAGAACTGGCTAAAGTGACTTCATATAACGCTCTTCAAAATCTTGGAATACCTAACAGAGGCAGATTCAAAGAGGGATTCGTTGCTGATCTTGTGCTACTTAACAGAGAATTGGAAGTAGAGGAAACGATTCTGGCAGGACAGTCAGTCTTCAGAGCATGAGAAGGTTGAGGATAATTCCGAACTTCGTTGACAACAAAAGCTCATTGACAGGCTTAAAGTCCTGAAAGCAGGCTCACAAGGCGAATTAGCATCTTCAAATCTCCAAAGAGAATCTTTGTTGATTCAGAAAGGAGAGCCAAAATGCTTCTCGATATAGAGACGTACTTAACTGACTATGGATAAGAGCTCAGCGGACTTTAGAAGGAACCCTTGAACAGGTGTTTGATGAAGTCGCCTTCCTTCGTATCGGAGCCAATGATCCCACGGCCGCCCCGGCCTTGTCGGCGGTACGTGTCCGTCGGCATTCGCTTGATGTAGCCGATATGACTGACGGTGACGATGACGTCCTCTTCGGCGATCAGGTCCTCGATATCGAAGGTATCGACGGCGCCGGCAATTTCCGTCCGCCGGCGATCGCCGTACTTCTCTTTCATTTCATGCAGATCTTCTCGAATGATGTCGAGCAGGACGGTCTCGTTGGCGAGGATGGCTTCGTAGCCCTCGATCTGTTCGACAAGTCCGGCGTATTCCTTGGCGAGCTTCTCGATTTCCAGGCCGGTCAGCCGCTGCAACTGCATCGTCAGAATCGCATCCGCCTGCGGCCCGGTGAGAAAATGATCGCCCTGGCTCTTGGCCTCGATGAACTCGGCCGGCAGCAGCTTCTGCAGCGTCGCCACTTCGGCAAGCCGCAACGCCTTGTTCATCAGGTTCAACTTGGCTGTCGGTGCATCGGGCGATTGCTTGATGATGCGGATGATCTCGTCAATGTCCGT
>WOZY01000079.1 GCA_011620045.1 Mesotoga sp. | reverse complement strand
CAATATTGAATACCTTCTTTATTCGGTTGCAGAAGAGAGATCATTCGAATTCGACTTCGAACGATTGGTAGAGGAGGCCTTTGGTTTCTTTGATCGGGAAAGCAGTTATAAGGTTGAAGGGAGGGAAAACCCCGGTTCAGCAAAGGGTTGATTCGGGAAAGCTTGAAATTCTTACTCATTCTTTTATTAGCACTTATTTTCTTTTCTGGAGTGATGGCACAGGAGGTTTTTGATTTCGTTCCTGAAGATGTTGGCTATTTTCTTATCCTACGCGGACTGAGGTCAACAATGGAAGTTCTTAGGGACAGCACAAATTTCTTTGGCGCATATCTGGGCGATAATGGATTCGGGGCTGAAAGGGCCTTCTATGGAATAATTGATGCCGCTGGTTACAATGCAGAAGTTGATACAAGCTTCCTGAAAGATGCTCTAAATAACGATATTCTTCTTGTTGGCGAAGGCATAGATCTTTCCCTAGACGACTTGCTCATGTTCGATCCCTTTTATTTGCTTGAGAAACTAAAGCTTACGAAGAACAGAGTCTTTATGGCGTGGAGAACATCCAGTTCCTTCCAGCTTCTAAAAGCGGTTGCAGCGCTTCTTGATATGGCAATATTTGTCCAGCCTGGAGAAAATGTGAACGAGTTGAGGAGCAGTACTGGAACTCTCTTCTATCATACCGGTGATGACTATCTGATTATTGGTGGAAACAAGGACGCAGTCACACTGGCTATGAAGACTTATTCAGGTGAAGGACGTAGATTGCTGGAATCAAACGGCAGGGGCAGAGAAGTCGCTGAAATGAGTTACGACTACACTCTTGCTGGTTACATTGATGGTGACCGTTTTCAGCTTGATCTGGGACTGGAGTCGACTTTTTCTGTTGAGAGTACGGTGGTCTTTGCGCGACCCGAAGGGCATACGCTAACTGCGACTATAGTTCAGGATACACTTTTTCCGAACAATGAAGATCTTCAGAAGATGCTATCTTTATCAGATACAAAGGAATTGGAGGCATCAAAGGAGACCTTTGGTGACTATACGGTCTTCTTTCCCTCGTCATCGGTTGAGACTCTAAGAAAGGAGCTAGCTCACTGGTTTGAGCTCGATCTTGAGCCGTATAGGGAGCTGGCGGATTTCGTTGTGCTGCTATCTAGAGAGAGCATTGGTAATACGAGGATATACGGAGACCTGGTTTCGGAGACTCCCAGAGTAACGGCCGTCTTCACTAATAAGAGCTCCGATACCGAAAGACTTGAAGCTCAACTAAAAGAGTGGGGAGCAATTCAGTCAGCGCATAAAGGAAGCCGTATCTATGAGCTCGAAAATGATTTCGATACCATCTACTTCATATTTTCGAGTGAAACAACGGTACTCACTTCACTCACACCAGATGAGTACTACAGGTTACTCTCGGATGCTGAGAGTCTCAGTAACAACATCAGCTACAACTTTGTCAGGGAACTCGGTCTGGAGAAAGATATTGCACACGCCTTCATCGATGTGAAGAAGGTATTCAAATCTCTTATGGGGATCTCTGTGGATAGTGCGCTCTTTTATCAGCAGACCTTCGTTGATAACGGTAACATGATTCATGCGCTGCGGTTTTATTGAGGTGATTCAATGGGAATTCTTTCGAACATATTCGATAAGAACCGAATACTTCTAAAGAAGTATTCTAGAGTAGTTGAAGTAATTAACGACCATGAGCAAGCCATAGAAAAACTTGAGAAGAATGACTTTGCAAAGAAGACGGAAGAGTTCAAATCTCGCGTCTTAGACGGTCAATCTCTTGATTTAATTCTGCCCGAAGCTTTTGCTCTGGCAAGAGAGGCTGCGAAAAGAACCGTTGGTATGAGGCCCTTCGACGTGCAGTTGATGGGTGCGCTGGCTCTTAACGAAGGCAAGATTGCTGAGATGAAAACAGGTGAAGGAAAGACACTGGTGGCAACAATGCCTTTGTATCTGAATGCTCTTTCGGGCAAGGGTTGTCATCTAGCAACCGTGAACGACTATCTTGCGAAGAGAGATGCTGGCTGGATGGGTCCGGTGTATGAATATCTTGGATTGCGGGCAGGATTCATTCAGGCGGCCATGGAGCCGTCGCTAAGAAAAGATGCTTATAACTGTGATATTACTTACGGAACGGCCAACGAGTTTGGATTCGACTACCTTAGGGATAATCTCGTATACTCTCTTGAGAATAAGGTTCAACGCGGACATAATTTCGTAATTGTGGATGAGGCCGATTCAATACTAATTGATGAAGCTAGAACCCCGTTGATCATATCTGGTCCGGCTCAAGACTCTTCAAATCTGTACAGGCAGTTTGCCTTCTTTGCAAAGCGTTTTCAGGCGGAAAAAGACTTCGTTGTTGATGAGAAAGACAGAACAGTGACTCTAACAGACGAGGGTATAGCAAAGGCTGAGAAGCTTCTACAAATTGACAATCTTTATGATCCGAGTAATTATGACTACATTTTCCACCTTCTGAATGCTTTGAAAGCCATGAATCTCTACAAGAAAGAGGTTGATTATCTGGTTACTCAGGAAGGTGAAGTTGTCATTGTGGATGAGTTTACCGGCAGACTATTGCCGGGAAGAAGGTACTCTGAAGGTCTCCATCAGGCAATAGAGGCGAAGGAAAATGTGCAGATTAGACAGGAATCGGTTACTTTCGCCACGATTACCTTTCAGAACTACTTCAAGCAGTACGACAAAGTAGCGGGAATGACGGGGACAGCGGCGACTGAAGAGTCGGAGTTCATTTCAATGTACAACACACCAGTTGCGGTAATACCCACTAACAAGAATGTAATCCGGCAGGACAAGGAAGACTCAATATACAAGACCAAAGAAGAAAAAAATGAAGCAATAATAAGTGAGATTGCCGAACGTTATGAAAAAGGACAACCCGTGCTTGTAGGAACAACTTCTATCGAGAAGAGCGAGCTCTTGAGCAAAATGCTCCAGAAAAAAGGAGTTCCTCATGAGGTTCTAAACGCAAAGTACCATGAGAGAGAAGCCGAAATTGTGGCAAAAGCAGGTGAACGAAAGACCATTACAATCGCGACAAACATGGCAGGAAGAGGAACAGACATTAAGCTAGGAGAGGGTGTCGTAGAGCTAGGGGGACTCTATGTTCTCGGTACCGAAAGACACGAAAGCAGGAGAATAGACAATCAGCTCATAGGAAGATCTGGCAGGCAGGGGGATCCGGGAGAGTCAAGATTCTTCCTTTCTACCGAAGATGATCTCATAAGGCTTTTCGGTGGAGAACGGATGCAGTCCATAATGAATACTCTCAAGATTGAAAGAGGTCAGCCGATTGAACACTCGCTTTTAAGCAGGATTATTTTCTCTGCTCAGAAGAAGATTGAAGGAATGCACTTCGAGATCAGAAAGCGGTTATATGAACTGGAC
>WOZY01000262.1 GCA_011620045.1 Mesotoga sp. | reverse complement strand
CAATTATGCTGTCCACAGACCTTCCTCTCTCCTTGGTATCACGCTCAATCCTCCTGATAAGCCTTTCATCGGCAGGAGCGTCTATGTATATGGAAAAATCAAAGAGATCTCTCATCTCTTTCTTGAACATAATGAGCAGCCCTTCAACAATAACCAGAGGTTTTGGTTTGAACTCTCTACATATTCCTTCTTCCCTTCGGTAAGTAACCATATTATAGACTGGAACCATAATGCTTTTGTTCCCTTTAGTTGATTTCAAGTGCTGTTCAAAGAGTTCGAAATCAAATGCTCTTGGTGAGTCAAAATTGAACTCTCTTGGATCTGTCCCGGGTTCGAGGTTCTTGTAGTAATCATCCATCGAGAGTACTGCAGCTCTATCTTTGAAGTGGTTGTAGATGACGTTGGTGACCGATGTTTTTCCTGAACCACTGCCACCGATTATCGAAACAAGCACCATTACCGTATTTTTCCCCTTCTTGAAGATCCAAAAGTCATGTTGAAGGCCAGTGACCTGAAAGAGACAGAGATATCGATCTCTTCATTCTTTACGTCCGGTGGTAATGAGAGTCTCACCGGAGCGAAATTCACCATTCCCTTTATTCTGGCCTCGATTAGCAGCTCAGCAGTGCTTTGCGCAGCGCTCGCGGGGACTGTAATGACACCAATCTCAATATTTCTTTCTCTAACAATTTCCTTTAGCAACGAAATAGATTCGATTACAAGATCATCTGGCATGGGAATTCCTATCTTATTAGGGTTGTTGTCAAACAGAGCCCTTGTGATGAAGCCTGAGCTGGAAAGGCCCGGATAGTTGGCCAGAGCCATTCCTAGGTTACCCATTCCAACGATGCAAGTATTCCATTTCTTCCTGATTCCAAGTATCTCGCTTATACTATCAAGCAGAAGCTCGGTGCCATAACCTACGCCTCTCTTTCCGAATTCTCCGAAGTATGACAAGTCTTTCCTGACCTGGCTGGCTTTGATTCCAAGTCTTTCAGCAAGGTCCTTTGAAGAGACGCTAGGCACTCCAGAGATCACTAAATTCTCCAGACATCTGTGGTATACGGCTAGCCTTTTGATAGTAGGTTTGGGGATCCTCCTGCTGTCCATTGTTAATCAACCTCCCGGCCGGCTTCTTCGCGGAAATTATAACACGGGGAGCTATTAACTACCTTTGATCGAGCCACCAAAAAATGTCATACATCAACGTGCTATAATTACTCTTAGAATGTCCACAATATAGACTGGAGCAGTTTTTATGGGAAAGAGAGTTGGATTGAATAGTCAATTTGCGTCGGTAGTACTGCTGATTTTGTCTCTCTTCCTTTTTGTAGAAACTCTCTTTATTTATAGGTATGTAAAAGAGGCGCAGTCTACCGAATTTGAAGTCGGTTTTTTTGATATAACTAGTCGACTGAGAGTGCTTTTTAATGATGAAGGATATGTGCTTCAACCCGGAGAAAACCTGGTACTGAAGATAAAACGAAACGATAGACTTTTCGTTGAACAAGAGTTGCCCGGAAAGTACTCAGTAATGGGTGGCGGAAAGATTGTCAACGTGAGTATTCCACTGGCGGAAGTGAGTGTAAGGTGATGGGAAGTTATAGAAAGACAGAAATGGTGAATCTCGTTGTCTTTGCGTTCGGTTCATACATAGATTACAGGCTTCAGGAAATTCAGCCAGTTCTTGAGAGAAAGTTCGGACCGGCAGATTATATATCTATGTCTCTGGACTTCGACAAGTACACATCTTACTATAACGATGAAATGGGATACAATCTCAAAGGCAAGCTGATCTCCTTCAAAAGGCTGATTCATCCTCAGCAACTTTCACTGATAAAGAAAATCACCAATGGGATCGAGGAAGACTTCAGACTTGAGGGGAAGCGAAAAGTAAATCTTGATCCAGGTTATGTCCACCATGCGCAGTTCGTTCTTGCTTCCACGAAGCACTGGGCAAATCGAATCTATTTGTGGGACGGCATCTCTGCAGAAATTACCCTCATGTTTGTCAATGGGTCTTTCACACCCCTTCCATACACTTATCCTAACTACAGGGATCGGGAGTACATCGAAGAATTGATGAGAATAAGAGAGTTGTATCTCCTGAAGCGAAAGGAAAGACTATGAAATTTGGAGTCCTTTCACTGGGATGCTCTAAGAATATGGCCGATATGGATAATTTCATGGGCATTATGACAGGCAGGGGTCACGAGATAGTGAAAGATGCCTTGATTGCTGACTTACTTGTCATTGATACTTGCGGATTTATCGACGATGCGAAAAGGGAAAGCCTCGAAGAGATCTTCAAATCTCTTTCTTTCAAAGCAAAGAATCCGGGTCTCAAAGTACTTGCTGTGGGTTGTCTTGTTCAAAGGTATTTTGAAGAGTTGAAGTCGGAGATCATCGAGATCGACGGTTTGATAGGGGTTACAAGCCCAATGACTCTTGCGGATTTGATTGAGAGGGGAGAGTTCTTCTATCTCAGAGAACCCGAGGTAGTCTATGATTATTCCAACAGAGCGGCAGGAAAGTATTCTGCATACGTAAAGATTGGAGACGGGTGCAATCGAGGTTGCGCCTTCTGTTCAATCCCCAATTTCAAAGGCAAGTCGGTGAGTCGTGCTTCGGAAAGTGTGGTCAAGGAGACGCTTTCTCTTGTGAAAAAGGGTGTTAAGGAGGTAGTCTTGGTGTCCCAAGACTCCACACAGTACGGCAGAGATTTGAATGAGGGAATTGATCTTAAGGGACTTCTGAGGAAACTGAATGATCTCGAAGGCGAATTTTGGATACGCCTTCTGTACCTTCATCCCGATCATGTTGATGACGCTTTGGTGGATACTATTATCTCGTTGCCGAAAGTAGTAGATTACTTTGATGTACCTGTTCAGAGTGGTTCGGATAAAATACTAAAGAGAATGGGAAGATCTAGGAATTCTGTCGAGCTTCTTGAGATGCTTCTAGGTATACGGCAGAAGGCTCCTCACGCCATTTTGAGAACTACCGTCATGGTTGGATTTCCCGGTGAAAGCGAAGCCACTTTCGATGAGACTCTAGACTTTGTGAGAACCGTTGAATTTGACAGACTTGGAGGCTTTGTTTATTCCAGGGAAGAAGGAACAAAAGCTTTTGATCAGAAGCAGACGGTCGGAAAGGATTGTGCGAAACAAATGCTCGAAACATTACTGGAAGAACAGGATACCATTTCCGCTGAACGGCTTTCGCACTTCAAAGGAAAGGTAATGACTGTATTGCTTGAGGAAAGCGGTGCCAGCTATACTTTGGGAAGAGCTTACAATAGTGCTCCTGAAGTTGACGGAGTGGTCGTATTGAAGGGTCGTAATGAGGAAGGAGTTTTCTTGAAGGCTAGAATTACGGAAACTTATGAACATGATATGGAAGGTGTTGTGCTGGATGAACTTGCCTAACACTCTAACGCTGTCCAGAATGGT
>WOZY01000172.1 GCA_011620045.1 Mesotoga sp. | reverse complement strand
GCGAGACCAACTCAGACACGAAGTGATGCTGGCGCTGAAGCGCCAGGAAGATGAGGAAGAACCGTAGCCAATCTTCTTGATCTGTGATCATATTCAGAATCATGTTTTTCTTGTAGGGGCGAACGGCTGTTCGCCAGAAACATGTTCTCCCAAACGTGAAAAGTTTTCTACCTTGACCAAGAACGAAGAACTTTCCTACTTGGCATACTCCAACACACAACCATACCTGTAGCCATGCTCAGAGCCTTTTATCCTATACCCTCCGTTCGCAATGAGGGAAAAAAGTGCGGAGCATATGAACGACCAGAGAGAAGTAAAGAGAAGCAAGAAGATAAGAAGAGAGGTCGGAAGAAAAATGAAAACATCTTCAAACCTCCGACTCTTGCCTCAATTTGGCAAAAAGCTCACTCTTTTACAGGCGCCGAATCCTTCTCCTTATTGAGGGCGTCGATCAGTTCATCGACAAGTTTGGGATTGATTGTAATTCCCTTTTTTGTTGGCTTATAGTTGCCTTCATCATCCTGATAGTAGATCCTGAGATCAAGGAATTCGTGGCCTTTAAACTCTCTCTTCGAGACACGAACGATTTCAGTGTCATTTCTCTTTATGTCTGTCAAACTCTTCACTCCTTTCAATTTTAATCTTTCCTTTTATATCACAACTCGAACAACTTAGGCTATCCCGCTAATGAAAGTCAGTGTTAGAATTAATTTACAACTTCTGAGGATGGTACATTTCTGTGATAGATATAATCATGATAGGCGCAGGCAATAGGGGATACTTTGCGTACGGGGAGGCACTTAAGGCCGGTGGGGAATCTCGAGTCGTAGCTGTAGCCGAACCGGATAAACTGAGAAGAGAGAGATTTGCAAAGAGACATGGAATCCGCACTGAAGATTCTGTTGCAGACTGGGAAGTCCTTCTTTCGAGGCCTAAATTCGCCGACGGAGTAATAGTTGCCACTCCCGAAACAGTTCATGTTGAACCCACTGTAGAAGCACTTGCAGGTGGTTACTCCGTTCTTCTGGAGAAACCTATTTCTGTAGGGCTTAGCGGCGTAAAGGCTTTGAAGGAATCGGGTGTAGATACCTCCCGGTTATTCGTTGCTCACGTGTTGAGGTATTCGAGCTTTTTCAAACAGCTCAAGTCTCTCCTCGACTCAGATTCTGTCGGAAAGATACAGGCAGTTGAGTACACTGAGCAGGTCGCCTTCTATCACTTCGCTCACTCCTACGTAAGGGGAAATTGGAGAGACTCGACACGTACCGGTCCTTCCATTCTCTCAAAGAGTTGTCACGACATGGACATTCTCACCTGGCTTCTTTCTTCGAAGGCACTCTCCGTAGTATCTAAAGGCGGCCTTAAGTATTTCATAAAAGATAACGCGCCTGAACACTCAACTGAACGTTGCCTGGACTGCCCTGTGAAGGAAACCTGTCCCTATTCCGCTGTCACGCAGTACTTATCAGACAATGTTGACTGGCCTGTAAACACGATTGGGAACGACATGTCTCTTGAAGGCCGTAGAGAGATTCTGCGTACGAGCAGTTACGGAAGATGTGTTTTCAGAAGCGATAACAACGTCGCTGATTATCAGAATGTGCTTATCTCGTTTGATAACGGGGCTGAGGCTTGCTTCTCAATGAATGCATTCACAACTTCAAAGACAAGGAAGATACTTATCAGCGGTAGCCATGGAGAGATAACCGGCGATTTCGAAAAGGACAGCATAAATGTTGAACTCTTTTCCGGCGAGCACAAGACTTATCTGATAACTCACGATAGCTCCAGGCACGGAGGCGGCGACAGAGAAATCATTAGAGATTTCGTTAGATACTTGGAAGGGAAAACGAGGTCGTTATCTACTTCATTCGAAAACTCTCTTCAGAGCCATCTGATGTGCTGGGCCGCAGAAAACTCCAGGCTCATGGGAGGTATGCCTATCGATCCCTGGAGTCTTGCGGATCTATGAACTTTCTCCCGTCAACTTGACAAAGACATCTTCCAGAGAAGGTCTTTTGTGCTCAATATCAATCACTTCAAGCTTCATCCTCAAAACCGTGGGAAGGACATCCTCGATAGTCCATCCCGGCTGGAAGTTTATCTTCACTACTCCATCAACCCTGATTTCGCTTTGATACCCCTCGATCTTCTCTAAGGAGAAATCAGGTGAACCCTTTACCGTAACGGTAACTCGATCTCTCCTTAAAGAAGCAAGAATATCTTCTAATCTCCCACTAGAGATCAACTCTCCTCTGTGCATTATGCCAACTGACTTTGCAATGCTCTCAGCCTCACCCATTACGTGTGTAGTTAGGACTATTGTTATTCCCGATTCATTGAGCTCTCTTACCATGTTTCTAATAGTTCTCGTCGAATGGGGATCCAGTCCTTGTGTGGGTTCATCCATGAATAGGATCTCCGGATCGTGAAGCAAAGCCCTTATAAAATTTACTCTCTGCTTCATCCCGGTTGAGAAGACTCTGACCGGCTTGTCCTTCCAGTCAAGCATATCTACCTTCTCGAGCAGATCGTGGATTCTCTTCAGTGCGTCCTTTCTGCTAACATGGAGCATCGAAGCGAAGAAAAGCAGATTCTCAACAGGAGAGAGACGGTCATAGAGGATAACCCGCTCCGAAACAAGCCCTACCTTCTGCCTGATCTCTCTTGCGCTACTCTTCAAATCCATTCCTGCTACTCTCACGTTGCCCGAAGTAGGCTTCATCAGACCTGTCAGGATCCTTATCAGGGTTGACTTGCCGGCCCCGTTCGGTCCGAGAAGGCAGTAGACATCACCACTCTCTATTGAAAGGGACACCTTGTTCAGAGCTTCAAAAGAACCAAACTTCTTCACGAGATTGGATGTAACAATAGCAGCCAACTATTACCACCTCAATGATATTCTACTACATTTCCTGTAAATGGCTCTTGATGTTGTACCATGTTGAACCACACGATTGTCGTTCAGTCTAAATGATAGCCTAGATCTTTGACAAGTTACTGGGAGTGGATTTTTCTATCTCTATTCTCCGCTCATTTCGTTACTCTGATTCTGTACTATTGACGGCATCCCCAAAATCTGATATATTTAGATTCGTGAGCGGGGAGTAGCGCAGTTGGAAGCGCGCCTGTCTTGGGCACAGGAGGTCGCAGGTTCAAATCCTGTCTTCCCGACCAAGGGTCATTAGTGCGGCTGTAGCTCAATTGGTAGAGTATCGCCCTTCCAAGGCGAATGTTGCGGGTTCGACTCCCGTCGGCCGCTCCAGCGCCCGTGGCTCAATGGATAGAGCATCGGCCTTCTAAGCCGGTGGTTGCAGGTTCGAGTCCTGCCGGGCGCGCCATGTAACACACATGGTGGTTGTAGCTCAGTTGGAAGAGCGCCTGACTGTGGATCAGGCGGCCGCGGGTTCAAACCCCGCCAGCCACCCCACTTCTTCTATGTTTTATGCGCCCGTGGCTC
>WOZY01000021.1 GCA_011620045.1 Mesotoga sp. | reverse complement strand
AGTCGGCAAGAACGACAAGGGGATTCCAAGACTCTCGAATCTTCGCGAATCGGGAACGATAGAACACAGCGCAGATGTTGTAATTCTTATCTACAGACCTATTCTGTACAACAAGAGCGAGTCGTTGGGCGAATACCATGCGATAGTCGCCAAGCAAAGAAACGGAAAGACAGGCACTATCTACATGGACTTCAACATGACCAGGCAGGTAATCGAAGGTACGGGAACATCCGCGAAATGCGAAGAAGAACGTTCCCCTAGCCATGTATAGAAACCGGTGCCCCCGCACCGGTTTTTTGTTCCCCCTAGCTCAGTGCGTTTTTCGGAGACTGACTCTTTTTTGAGAGTGACTTCATTTTTCAAGAGAGGCAATGAACAGGCCTCACAAAAGAGAAACCTAAATCAAGTCCAAGCGTTTTAGATATTCATTTAATCAAGCGCGCGGTGATTTGAAAATGTGGTGGTACGTCTGGATTTCCTTTCAGTCTGGCCCTTCTAAAGAGCCTTTCAGAATTGTTGCGGATCAAAGAGACCTGGGCAGAGTTTCGATTGGAGGCTTCGGTATTGGGGCCGGCTCTCTGGCCTGCTTTCTTCATTTTTATGGACAAGCGCCTCGGGATGGGTCTATAATGATGATTGTGAGGTGTGAGCGTGAAGAGATCTATTAGACTGAAGATGATCACGATTTTTATTTTTCTCTTCGTGGTACTCGGGACTATAGCTATCTGGTCAATCACGAATTTCACCAGATTGGGTTCTGCCATCGAAGCTATCATGGAGGCGAATTATCAGAGCGTTGTCTCTGCTCAGAGCATGACATTAGCGCTGGAGAGGCAGGACAGTGCCGAACTGGCAAGCATGTTTTCGCCTGAGGATTCAACGGCCGATATTTTTGTCTACAATCAGAATGAATTCTTGAAGGCTCTTTCCAGAGCAGAGGACAATATTACCGAGCCTGAGGAGCCGGCGATACTGAGCTCTATAGGCGAGCTGTATGTGGACTATGTAAATAGATATTACGTACTCTCAGAAATCAGGAGAGAAGGCACTGTGGAAGAGGCCAGTTCATACTACTACAAGAACATCCTCCCTCTATTTGAAGAGGTTAAGCAGCTTACGCGCGATTTACTCACCGTGAATCAGGAAGAGATGCTGGCGAAGCGAAACAGGGCACTTGAAGTTGCCCGGAACGCTTCCTTTTCCACTGCAATCATTTCTTCAGTAGCGATCCTTCTTGGAGTGCTCTTTTCGATGTATCTGATCGTCAAGATTGTCAGGCCGATCACCCTTCTAATAGAGAAAATCAAGCTTATTGCTGAAGGCGACTATAAACAGCAGCTGCCCGTGAAGGGAAACGACGAGATTGCGGAGCTTTCAAGAGAGTTCAATACGATGGCGGCCAGGCTGAATTCATATGAAGAGATGAACGTGCATAAGCTTATGGAGGAGAAGCAGAAGGCAGAGGGCATAGTTGACAGCATTGGAGATGTTGTTCTGGTAACCGACAGCGAGAATAGGCTTATTGTCCTGAACAGGGCCGCCGAAAAGATCTTCGACATTCGAAAAGAAGAGGTCCTTAGAAACCACTTCCTGGAGATAATAAAGAACGAAGAGATATTCGAGCAAATAAAGAAGACCCTTGGCGGGGAAAAGAACGAAGAGAAGAACTTCGTCGATGTGAACCTTGAGAAGGAAGGGGAGAAGAAATACTTCAGGGTGAAATCCAAACCCATTAAGAATGAGCAGAGGGAAATAATCGGTGTTGTGACTCTCATGCAGGATATCACTAAGCTCAAGGAAGTCGATTCGATGAAGTCGGAGTTTGTTTCTACCGTTTCCCATGAATTCAGGACTCCGCTGACTTCGATGGGCATGGCCGTCAATCTGCTGCTCGACGGCACCACGGGCGATATCAGCGAGGAACAGAGAGAATTGCTTGAAGCTCTGAAAGAGGATCAGGAGAGACTAAACTCTCTGGTAAGCGACCTTCTTGACCTCTCGAGAATCGAGTCCGGAAAGATCCAGATGGATATTCAGCCTAACTCTCTTGATGAGATCGTCGAAAATGCATTGAGGCCATTTCCTATACAGCTTAAGGAAAGAGGAGTCAAACTGAACATAGACGTCAATAAAGATCTACCGAAGGTGAAGGCGGATTTCAACAAGATATCCTGGGTGATAACAAACCTGGTAGGAAATGCACTGAGATATGTTCCAAAAGACGGAACCGGAAAGATCGAGATCTCTGCGAGAAAGACTATGAACAAAGTCCTTGTCTCCGTATCGGATAATGGTACTGGTATTCCCGAAGATATGCAGGAGAAGATATTCGAGAAGTTTGTCAGGGCTAACGACAACCAGGGTGGAACGGGCTTGGGCCTTGCCATCAGTCGAGAAATTCTGCTTGCTCACGGGGGCGAAATTTGGGTAAGCAGCAAACAGGGCATGGGCAGCACCTTTTACTTCACCCTGTATTTTTCAGGTTAGAGGTGAACGAGTGAAGATTCTTATAGTTGAAGATGAGAAAAACATTGTTCTCTCGCTGAAGCTTATGCTGGAGAAAATGGGGCACGATGTGGTTTGTACTCCAAGCGGCGTCGAGGCGCTCGAGATTTCTAGGAAGATTTCTCCCGATCTTGTTTTCCTGGACATAGTCCTGCCCGGTATGGACGGGTTTCTCGTCTGTCAGGCGATGAGGAAGGAATCAGATACTTCTAAGACACCAATAATCTTTATTAGTGCTTTGTCCAGAGAAGAAGACATAAAGAAAGCCTTCGATGCCGGAGCCAACGAATACATTGTGAAACCCTTTACCCCGGAAAAGATTCGCGAGACTGTCGAGAAATGGCTTTGAGGAGGTAGTGATTGTGAAGAAGATACTTATTGTAGACGATGCTCAGAACATAAGAATAACTCTGAAAAGGTGTCTTTCAAGCGAGGATAACGAACTTGACGTGGCAATGAACGGAGAAGAGGCCTTCACGAAAATCATGGAGAACGATTATGATCTGGTCTTCCTGGATCTCCGACTGCCCGCGATGAGCGGCATCGAGGTTCTCAGGAAGCTTAGGTATGAAGGCAACCACGTGAACGTCGTGATAATCACGGCTTATGGTACCGTCGAGAATGCGGTGGAAGCGATGAAACTCGGAGCGATAGATTTCGTTCAGAAACCGTTTTCCCCCGGAGAGATCAGGAGAGTGGTGTCGGCCGTATGGGCGAGAAATTCGATCTCTGAGAGTCAGCTCAAGAGTTTCGAGGATTTTCTTGAGTTTTCTAAGCAGAAGATAATGGAGGGAGATTACGAAAAGGCCGAAAGCTCTCTCGGCAAGGCGTTGACCCTGAATCCTAACGATGCCGAGGCCAATTATTATCAGGGACTGCTGTTTGAGAACAAGGGCGAGACAGAAAAGGCGAAGGAGAGCTATCGAAAGGTTCTGAAGTTGCAGCCTTCTTACAGT
>WOZY01000109.1 GCA_011620045.1 Mesotoga sp. | reverse complement strand
TTCTTCCCTCTTACAACTTGCAACTTGTATCTTGCAACTAATTCTTTGCTCTTTCCGACCCCCTACCTCGCACCCGCAACCACGTTCTACCAGATCACTTCCCGAGATGCACTTGTCAGCCTCGAATCGGCCTTTGATTTTTCATGCAATAGTGTAAAATGCAATAAAGGGAGGTGGCGCTGAGTGAAGAAGATCGTCTTTAGGGTCATCGCGGGTATCATAGTTGGTGTAATAACTTGGGCAGTGGCGATAGTGATCTTCAGTAACGGTATTGTTGACTCTTTTTCGTCCATAACATCGATCGAGAAGGCTAATGTCTTGATGGAGATTGACCAGGACGGTCTCCTGACAGTTACCGAGACTATCGACTATAAATTCAATAAAGCTTACAGAGGGATTTATAGAGAGCTGCCTGCCGATAGGGCGGGAAGCCAGTACAGCTCGATTGAGGTTACTGCTGTAGGCAAGGAGATCAAATACATAGAATCTATGGGCGACGAAAATGCCAGATCGGTTAGGATCTGGTTTGTTCCGTATAACTCGTCGAGTGTTACTCCGGTAAAAGGAGAGGAAAGAGTAAGCGTTACTTACAAGTACACCGTCCGTAGAGCTGTCGAAGTCGGTACAGATATCGCACAGATCTTCAGAAAGATCTGGGGTGAGGACACAAGTAGTTGGGTCGGCGAAATTACTGCGAGAGTTGTTTTTCCTCAAGACTTAGATATACTCGAATTCTACACACATCCGCCTGTCGAGGTAGATCGTAGTGGAAATGTGTTTGATTTGAGAGCGACGAACATTCCGCCTTGGACATACGTCGAATTCAGGGCAGTTCTTCCAAAGGAACAGGCAAACGCGATGAACATGCGAAACATCGCTCTAGGTGGAGCCTTCGATGAGAGCTTCATAAAAGGAGCCGAAAGAAAGGCAGGGACAACGGTTCTCTTCGGAAAGTGGATAATCCCAATAGTGATAGGTTTTTTGACACCATTTGTACTGATAGTTGCACACAGGAAATTTGGACGAGAAATAGATATCGGCTATTATGCCGAGTATGAGAGAGACATACCAACGGGCGATGCTCCCGATGTTATAAACGCGGCAGTAAGGAACATGGCTGGAATGGTCGACAACGACGGAATAGGCTCAACAATTATGGAACTGTATAGAAAGGAACATATCGATTTTCAGAAAGGAAAGGGCGACAAGGTCGAAGGAATAATCATAAAGAATCGAGACAACTCAAAGCTACGTCCTACCGAAGCGGCCTTCCTCTCTTTTCTTGACAAGTACGACGAAGGTGATGTGTTTGATTTTACTGCCGTGAAGAAACAGGTTACGAAGAAGCAATCGAAAGCTCGACTCTTCACGAGCGAATTCTCGAAATACAAAAAGAAGGTCAACGATACTGTTAAGAGGATGCACTTGATAGACCTCAAGGGTAATGCGATTGCCAAGGGTTACTCCTTCCTGATGTTCGTTGTATGTATTGTCCTTCTTGTTTTCTATTCGAAATCTGATCTTTCGCCAATGCGACTCTTCTCTTACGTATTCTTTGGAGGGATCTGGATAGTAAGCTGGGTTGTGATTTTGATGCCGAAGGATGTATTCGGAAGATGGACGAAAGACGGGAGGCTTTTCTATCTGCGTTGGCTTGGCTTGAAGAAGTATCTGGAGGATTACTCCTTACTAAACGAGAAACCCCCTGAATCGATTGTCCTGTGGGAAGAGTATCTCGTATTCGCAACGGCCCTAGGAATTGCCGATACCGTGAGAAAGAACCTGAACAAGATAGTCCCGGAAGACGTCTGGAGAGAACAGAGCAGGCATCCATATATCTACTATCCGGTCACGGCATACGCCGTCAGTTCCTTCACCGGTCTTACAAGAGCCGCCTCTTCTGCATCCAGCAGTGGTTCTGGTGGAGGAGGATTTAGCGGCGGAGGCTCGGGCGGTGGCGGAGGCGGAGGAGGAACGGGCGGCTTCTAAAGCCTCGTAGATTTCCTAGCCGCAACTTCTTCTGCAGGGAGAACAGATGATAGATCTATAGCTGAAAATGAGATGATCAATTTACGTGTTGTTTTCATAGTGGGCGTTGATCAGAATAGCAGCATGATATAATCAATCGAAAGTTACCCAACGGAGGAGCACCCGAGATCAGTAGACGTTCATCAGGGAATTGGAACGGATCGAAAGGCGAGGGTGCCGAAGAAGGCGGAAGCCCCAGCGACCGACTTCTGGGCATGCAGGAAAGACCTGTATGACTGTCACGAAGAATGCGTGGAGAGCCGGTGGGTTTGGAATAAGACATTATTTCAAACCATTGAAGTGTTCCCGTTTTCTTCGGGAACACTTTTTCTTTTTTCGGGAGGTGGTTAAGTGCGACTCGCAATAGTGGGTGCTACCGGGGAAGTAGGCCGAATGATGTTAAGGAAGCTGGAAGAGGAGAAGATCGCGCCGAAAGTGATCGATCTGCTTGCCTCGAAGCGCAGTGAAGGAAAGCATTTCAAGTTTGAGGCCAGAGATCTAGAAGTCAAGGAGCTTCGTGAGGAGTCCTTCGATAAAGGCTACGATTATGTTCTATTCTCCGCCGGAGCTTCCGTTTCGAAGCATTATGCTCCAATAGCCGCGCAAAAGGGAGCCATCGTTATTGACAACTCATCTGCTTTCAGAAGTGACGCAGAAATTCCTCTTGTGGTACCCGAGATCAACGGGGATATTCTGAAGGGATACAGCGGTATTGTTGCAAACCCAAACTGCTCGACCATACAGATGGTTCTTTCCCTCAGCGGAATACACAAGAGCTACGGGATAAAGACAATTGTAGTTTCTACATATCAGGCTGTCTCAGGGGCGGGCAACAAAGGAATAGCCGAGCTTGAAGAGCAGGAGAGGGGAGACATTAAGCCTTCGGTCTTTGTGAGGCAGATACACAGAAACGTCGTTCCCATTATTGGGGATTTGCTTGATTCAAACTTTTCTACCGAAGAGATGAAGATGGTTCACGAAACTCGAAAGATCTTTAGAGACGATTCAATATCTGTCTGGCCTACGACTGTGAGGGTTCCTGTTGTTTACGGCCATTCTGAATCCGTCTTCTGTGAGACGGTCCGCCCCTTTTCACTGGAGGACCTTAGGAGAGTGATAGAGTCTTCGCAAGACGTAGTTTACAGTGAAAAAAGGCTGACTCCTGTCGAAGTAGCAGGTTCCGATCTGGTATTTGTGTCGCGTCTGAGAGGCTTTGACGGAAACCGCTTCCTCTTCTGGAACATGGCCGACAACATTCGGGTGGGGGCGGCAACAAATGCTATTCGAATCATGAAGACTCATTTGGGAGGTACTTGAGATGAAAGGTGCATTTTACTCTGCGACTGGAAACACTTTTCTTGTAGTCGATTCGAGAGATACAAAGCTGAGCGATGAAGAGAAGCGCGATCTTGTTCTCAAGTACGTTAAGGACAGAGATGGTG
>WOZY01000296.1 GCA_011620045.1 Mesotoga sp. | reverse complement strand
GGACCCCGAGGAACTAAGGCCAATGCTGATGGACTTCGTCAGAAGAACGAGTTTCGTGGGAATACCGCCTCTACAAAAAGAAGTGAGTAGCACCATAGAAGCGGCTAAGAAGCTTGAAAGGCTTGTTGACTCTGACGTTACCATATTAACGGCTAATTCAGTTTGAATTGCTTCTGAATTGATTCAGCTCAGAGAAAAACTCCATGATGATGCTTTCGATCAAAAACAAACCCTTTCATATTTGTATAATCGTTAAGACGATTGTTGTGGAGGAGGAGTGATGCTAACCTCATTCCTTAAAAGAGGATTACACTGATTGTGTAACTCCGTTATAGATTACATTGAGAAGCATCTTTCATCTCAAATAACTCTCACCGATCTATGCTCAGAAAGTTTCTACTAATCAGTTCATCTCCAGAGTATCTTCTTCCACACTGTGGGTGAGACGATAGGCCAGTACCGCAAGGGCAGAAGATTGATCGTGGCCGCCGACAAACTTGCGACAACCTCAATGACGATTCTGGAGATAGCTCTGCAGCTCGGCTATGATTTGCAAGAATCTTTTGCCAGAGCATTTAAGAGCAGATACTACATGACGCCTGGCAAGTATCGCAGACTTGGACTTCACTTCGTCGTTACTCAGAAAAAGAGATTGTGTAAGAGAGACCTGATAGGCACAAAGGGAGGAATCAGAATGGAACCAAAAATCGTTCACAAATCTGCATTCAAAGCCAATGGGCTAGAGTACTAAGGAAGTGATCCAGCGAACTATTGACCGAAGCTCTGGAGAGATTTCATTGAGAGGCATACCGAGATTGAGAACGTCATATCGGCGAAGGAAAGCTACGGGCTAATGTGCTCAGGCGAAGCGGACTTCGTTGACGGAAAGTTCGACTATATTGCATCGGTAGCAGACTCCAGTCTGGAGAACATTTCCGAAGGAATGGCAGGTGGTGAAATACCGGAGGTGGCCTACGCAGTCTTCACTCACAGTGAGAAACTGGATTCTCTGCAGGAAACTTACGAATACATCTACGGAAAGTGGTTTCAAAATTAGGAGTATGAACCGATTAGACTTAATGAGTTCGAGTTTTATGACTAGAGATTTACCGGAGAAGAGGACTCTGAGCTCTATATCTACATCCCTATTAAGAAAAAACAGTAGATCATGAAAAAAAGGGACCGGTTTGATCGGTCCCCTTTTATTCTTCATCAATTATATGTTGTGCTTCTTAAGAAAGTCGTCAATTACATCTTCCAGATCAGGCTTTCCTATCTCCTGAAGCTCGTAGCCAATCCTTACTGCCGGCTTCTTGATATCAATGACTCTCCTAAGATCAATCGGAGTTCCGATTATCACAAGATCAACATCGGCCTTGTTTATAGTCTCCTCAAGCTCTTTCATTTGCTTCTCGCCATATCCCATTGCAGGAAGGATCTGATCCAGATGACTATATTTCTCGTAAGTGGAGATAAGAGATCCCACTGCATATGGTCGCGGGTCAACTATCTCTGCAGCACCAAACTTCTTGGCTGCTACCCAACCTGCTCCGTATCTCATTCCACCGTGGGTAAGAGTCGGACCGTCCTCGACAACAAGAACTCTCTTGCCTTTGATTTCGGAAGACTTACCACCCTCTATAGTAATCGGTGAAGCTCCGTCAACAACTATTGCACTTGGGTTGAATTTTGCTATGTTCTGGCGAACTATGTCGATATCCTCTGGAGAAGCCGTTTCCTCTTTGTTGATGACGATAACATCGGCCATCATGAGGTTTGCGAAGCCGGGGTAGTAGGTAGTCTCATGACCGGCTCTGTGGGGGTCGGTCACCGTGATGTAGAGATCTGTCTTGTAGAAAGAGAAGTCGTTGTTTCCGCCATCCCAAATTATGACATCAACATCCTCTTTTTCTGCTTCCCTGAGAATCGCCTCGTAATCAACGCCGGCGTAAATAACTGCCTTCCGATCTATATGAGGTTCGTATTCTTCTCTTTCTTCGATAGTGCACTCATGCTTATCAAGATCCGAGTAATTTGCAAATCTTTGAACCTTCTGCTTAACAAGATCTCCATAAGGCATGGGATGCCTAATCGATACAACCCTCTTACCCTTTTCTCTTAGAATATCCAGGACTCTTCTAGTTGTCTGGCTCTTACCACAACCCGTTCTCACAGCACAAATAGAGATGACAGGCTTCGATGACTTGATCATTGTCTTGCTGGGTCCTAGGAGAACGAAGTCTGCACCATGGGCGTTTGCGATTGCTGCCCTTTCCATAACGTACTGATGCGGAAGATCACTGTAGGCAAGTACTACCTGATCAATCTTGTGCTCGTCTATCAGCTTCCCAAAATTCTCTTCCGGTAGTATCGCAATACCATTGGGATAGAGTTTACCTGCGAGCTCTGCAGGATACTTCTTTCCATCAATTCCAGGAATCTGCGTCGCCGTGAAGGCTATTACTTCAAACTCTTCATTGTCTCTGTAGTAAGTATTGAAGTTATGAAAGTCCCTTCCGGCCGCACCGAGAATCAAGACCTTTTTCTTTTCCAATTTCTCCACCTCCATTTATCTTTAGCTAATCATCTAAAATTTTACATTCAAAAGAATCTCCGCACAAAAAAACCTATTCAGCCCAGCAAACGATGGCGGTCAAAAGAAAGCACTATATGTTCTTATGCGCAAGTATGCGTCAGTATGCGCCAGTTTATCCTCCGTTAGCAGCATTGATTATGAGAACTCTCGACTTCGCCGGGATCATCTCCCCTTTTCTTACCAGTCGACCATTCACCATAACCAGAACGGAGACCCGCCCAAGTCGAGTCTCCTTTATCAATTCACCGTAACTCAGATCTCTATCGAAATTCCACTTCTTGTCTCCGTAGACAACTTCCAAAAGAGTCACCTCTTCGCTAATGAGCAAACCGGACAGTCTTCCCTGCGTTCAACAGATATTTCTTCGAATCTGTATTTTTTCAGATCGAACCAGAAGACTTTGCCTTCATAACTTCTGTTATTAAGGTAGCTCGTAACCAAAGCCGCTTCTAGCAACCCGCCAAAGTAACTCGTGAATGATAGAATGCCTCTGGAAGCCTCTGTGTCTATCCTGTTGTCTCCCATGAAACATCTGTAGCACGGTGTCCTTCTGTCTCTTAACATCACATATCCGCTAGATCCTTCAACTCCCGAATCGACAAAGGGGATACCATTACGATAACAGGCATCATTAATCAAATATCTAGTTTCAAAACTGTCAACACAGCTCACAACAATATCTGGCCTCTCCGACTTGATGGAAACAGGATCAAATTCTCTCTCATAGACTTTAGCCCTGATCCCGCCATAGTAAGTAGATAGCTTTCGCTCAAGAACGCTGGCCTTTGAAAGACCCACATCTCCATAATCGTACAATATTTGTCGGTGCAAATTGCTAAGCTTTACCTTTCCGGGTTCAATGATGCAGATATCATCGAT
>WOZY01000308.1 GCA_011620045.1 Mesotoga sp. | reverse complement strand
GTGCAAGGCCCCTGGACAGAAGCACTTCAGGGCAGGCTCTACGTGATGACAGTCAGTTCTTGGTTTGGGTTATTGTCGTGCCTATGGCCAGCATCTCGCTCCTGGTTTTGATTTTGCCCAAGAACGCAAAACAGATCCTTGCTCCGGAACGAAGAACAGCTTTTCATTGGCAAAACCGATACCCTGTGCAGAAGTCCTCACAGGATGACCCTGAACGGGAGCCCAAAACAGAGACATTTCGCGCAGCCTTACGGGATGATGAAGAAAGGAGTTTGTACGAGTGACTTGGGATGACAGTCCTTTCTTGCACCGCGTCATCTGAGATAATCCTGCTCAGAATCTCGCTCTTCTCATGAAAGAAGCGAACATCTAGAAATGATCTTTCTCGTTTTCTCTCGATCTTATCGATTGACGGACAACATCCTTTTACAACGAACAGCGGGTCCTTGATTTTAAGCGTAAAGCGGATCTTAGGAGGAGATCCTGAAACAAGTTCATGAAGGGATGTGCTTTACCAAGAACGAAGAACCTGGACGAGAAGCGTCGGAACGAAGAACTGCTCTTTCTAGAGACAGGTTCATGGTCTTGGACTAAGGACAAGGACGGCTCTCACTTAAGCATGAAGAGATGTGGTCTCTAGTCCTGATCTTCATACCTCTATCCTCACACCTCTGACTTCCCTCTTAAGAGGTTTTGACCTTATCAAAGTCTGTAGAGAAGGAAGAGCCTATTCTTGCTTTCTTAATGGTAACCGTATTTCAAATGTGCTTCCTCCGCCAGGGCGGTTCTCGACCGTTATCTCGCCCTCCAGCGTGCCTAGCATTTCCTTCGCTATGGAGAGGCCCATACCGCTTCCCGAACTGTTGTGAGATTCGTCGATCTTGTAGAATCTATCAAATATCCTTTCCTTCTCCGAGTCAGCTATTCCGGGGCCCGAATCGCTGATCTGAATGAGGAGTGAACCTCCTCTCTCAAAGGCTCTAACGATGACATCGCTCTTTTCTTCGGTGAACTTGATCGCGTTTCCGAGGACGGCCGCAACCGCAACTTTAAGTTTGTCTGGATAAGTCTTGACTACGAGATCTTCATCGATCTCAACGATTATTCGGACTTCTTTCGACTCGGCGAAAGCTCTGTGATACTCTTTCATCTCTTCGAGAAACTTACGCAGTCTTACATCCTGTGAAGATATTACTGCCGTGCTATCGTTGTGTGCTTTTGCCTGTAGCAGGAGTTGATTGACAACATTCTGCATACTCCGGGTTGCGCTGTCAATCGCATCGATCTTATCTCTCGATTCCCTCTCTAGCGGTCCGCTCTTCAGTAGATCTACGCTCAGCCTCATAACCGTAAGGGGCGTCTTTAACTCGTGGGAGGCGTCGGCGGTGAAGCGCTGAAGTCTATCATAACTTTCTCTCAGAGGTGTCAGAACGTAACCCGCAAGAGCCAGACCGACTATCCAGGAGATAACTGCGACGAGCACAATTAATAGAATCAGCGAAAAGAGAAGATTAGTAGATTTCTCGCTCAGTCCTTCGGTTGATCTTCCAACCCGAAGAAAGAAGATTGGCTGTCCAGCGATGTTTCTAATCGTTCTTGTAAGAATGTTGTACTCAAGTTCCGAGTCGTTGTAATCAACAACTTTTGCCTTAGAAATCCCCTCGGCCAGCGGCAGATTGCTCTTTATAGTTCCTCCGAGCTGAAGAACACTCTCACCGTTCGGAGTAACGAACTCGAGGATCTCATTCTCCGCGGTGAAGAGGTCTAGATTTCCGGAATAATTTCTGAGCATTCTCTCCAGGGCTATCAAGGGTGCCCTTCCGATTCTGGATTCGATCCTATCTGCAACTCTGTTGAGGGCAGTTATTTCGGCCCCTCTTTCAAGCCTGAGGGCGAGGACGAAAATGAAGAGGCTCAAAAAGGAGACGAGAGAGATGACGATTAGGCTGAAGAATAGCGTCCATCTCCTCTTTGCCTTTTTGAATGAGAGCCCTTCACCTGTCACTGATTTCATAGCCCATTCCCCTGACCGTCTTTATTAGTTTCTTTCTTCGACCTCCGTCGATCTTCTTACGGATGTTCTTTATATGGCTTCTGATTACGTCCGACCACAGTTCGTCGTCTTCATTCCAGAGATGTTCTTCGAGCTCCCTCTTCGGAACGACCCTGCCACTGTTTAGCATGAGATATTCGAGGATCTGGTACTCCTTCTTTCGGAGTTCTATCTTCTCGTTTCCCCTGCTGGCCGTCTTAAGTGACATATCGAGCTCTAGATCTCCTACTTTCAGAACTCTTGAAGGAGTTCCGCCGAACTGAGCCCTTCTCAAAAGAGACTGAATCCTCACCACAAGTTCCCGGATATCGAATGGCTTCGGAAGATAGTCGTCGGCCCCTAAATCGAAGCCCCGGACTTTGTCTTCGATGCTGTCCAGAGCGGTGAGCATTAGTACGGGAATTCTGCTTCCCGAATCTCTGATCTTCTCGAGCACCTGCCAGCCGGTCAGCTTAGGTAGCAGAATGTCCAGGACAATAACGTCAAATGGGCCGTTAAGAGCCAGATAAAGCCCCTCTTCCCCATCGATTGCAAGTTCGGCGACAAAGCCCTCTCTTTCGAGAGATTCTTTAAGCAATCTGCCCAGATTACGCTCGTCTTCAACAATCAGAATCTTCATCTCTTCTCCTCCACGATGAAATCATACCAGTAGAAGTGTGAAATCTTCGAGAAAGCTACGGAAGATGGTGTTCCGAAAAAACAGTTTGAATAGGTTATAATTTGTTGTGAAAGAAGTCACAAATGGAGGGTGTGCTTGTGATAATCAAAGTCTGTATGGGAAGCGCCTGTCTTATGAAGGGTTCTCCCGAAGTATCCAAGAGACTGGTAGAGTTAGTGACTGAGCACGGCTTGAGCAGGTTCACAACAATCAAGGGTTCTCACTGTATGGGGCCCTGCTCCGATGGAGTAGTTGTCGATATCGATGAGAAGAGGTTCACGAATATATCTGTGCATAATGTAGATGATTTCTTCAAGAAGGAGATACTTCAGCGGGAATAGACGTCACAGAGATTCACAACAGCATAAAAGGAAAACTCTAAATGTCCTTTAGGGCGGGGAATCTCTCCCGCCAGTCTCTTAAAATACTGAGTCTTTCATAGTCCAAATCCCACAGAAGCAGTCCCTTCTCGGCTTCAAAGGGTACTTCGTTACCGTCTTGATCAAAGAGGACAGAAAAGGCCTCGTCATATTTGATGCCGTTGCCGTCGACCCCAGTCCGGTTTAGCCCCAGAACAAATGACTGGTTCTCGATTGCCCTTGCCTTAAGAAGAGCCTGCCAGTGATTGGCCCTCTTTTCCGGCCAGTTGGCTATCACTATCATGACCTCAGCAGGCAAGTTAGCCCTGAAGAGCTCCGGAAAACGGAGGTCATAACAGATGTTCAAGGAAAAATGTATCTCTTTCATCTCGAAAGAGAGATTAGAGT
>WOZY01000049.1 GCA_011620045.1 Mesotoga sp. | reverse complement strand
CTCCTCTGGATCATTACCCTTGAATTCCATTCTGCCGATAATCCTCTGGTGTTCCCACTCTCGTTCTCCACCCGATAGAGTTTCACCGAAACCGTTAGGAAGAATTAGATCCATGTCTTTGAGCGTTCTTTCGTCTTGTGACAACAGATCGTAGAATTCCCTTTCCCATATTGGAAAATCGATCAGCCAGAATGGTTCTTTGAAGCTCGAAGATAGGACGGTTTCGAAGTCCTTTCCATACTGCTCGTAAGCGTCCATGAATTTTACTTTTGGAAAGGGTGTTGTTGGTATAGAAGGGTTCGAAGAAAGCAATTCAAGTTCTTCCTTGCAACTACTTTTTACTTCTATGATAAGTGTAGTTATGAGATCTTCCACCAGTGACATTACCTCGTCTCTCTTTGCATTTCGGATTTCCAGGTCAATCTGACTGAATTCAAAAAGGTGTCTTCCAGAAAGCGACTTCTCTGACGTTTCAAGTCTGACATTGGGGGAGACTATGAAGATTCTGTCGAAGGTCTTGCACGCCAGTTGCTTATGAAATATCATCGACTGGGTAAGACGATACTCCTGATCGTAATAACGGAACTTAGCGTTGTGGACCTCATGATTCAGGGGGTCGGTAATCGGTGAGATTATTGTTGGAAGGAGTTCGACAAATTCCTTTCCCCGAAGAAACTTGCCTGCTTCTCCCATTATCGCAGACTTCACTCTGACTGCCGATTTCACCAAAGGATCTTTAAGATGTTCAACTACTCTGGTACTCAATCTTCCGATGCTTTCCATTTTCTCACCCTCCTAAAAAAATAGGGCCGATGGTTTTCCATCGGCCCTGTAATCTTCTACTTTCTTAAATGCAAAGATTAACTGACCGATCCCGGCCAGCTATTATTATCGACTTTAATAATTCTAGAAACGGCGACTGCTATAATCATAATTCTTCCTCCTGAATGATAAATTTTACCACTTGGAAAGTAACACAGAAAGCACGCTGTTTAAGATTTGTTGAAGGCTCTTTGATAAATCTCGCTTGTTCGGTTTATAATATAAACATGAATATTGTTCCTATTTTCGTTCCACATGAGGGTTGCAGAACGCGGTGCACATTCTGTAATGAGTATTCCACAACTGGAGTCAGAAAACTTCCCGATAAGGAAGAGGTTTTGTCGACGGTCAAAAGATACCAAGGATATTTCAGGAATCCAGAGGAGACGGAACTGGCTTTTTATGGTGGTACGTTCACTGGAACCGGTCGCCAGCAAATGTATCTTGATGTTGCCGAAGAGCTTGTTCAAAAAGGCCTTGTTAAGGGGATCAGATTCTCCACTTCACCGGAACAAATATCAGAAGAGATGATCGCTATGCTGAGATCAACTTCCATTAGTTTCGTGGAACTTGGTGTTCAGTCATTTGACGATGATCTGCTGAAAAACTGCTGCAGAAATCACGGGTCCAAAGAAGTGTATGAAGCAGCCTACCGGTTAAGGAGTAGTGGGATCGATTTCGGTATTCATTTGATGACAGGGTTGCCGGGAGATACTGAGGAGAAGGATATATGTTCAACTGAGGAAGCGATTCGGGTGGGTGCATCATCCGTAAGAATTCATCCTCTTGTTGTTTTGAAAGGATCGCTTCTTGAGTACGAGTATTTACATGGAAGATTTGCGCCCCAAGGACTTGAGGAATCTATAGAGATCGTTTGGAAGATGTATTTACTGCTTGTTCTGGCAGGTGTGAAAGTTAGCAGGATGGGAATCTGTATTTACGGAAAGCAGATCGAAAACGTGGTTGCAGGCCCATTCCACCCAGCATTCGGTGAGTTGGTCAGAGACAGGTTGATGCTTGAAGTAATCAGGAGATGCTGTAAAGACAGAGATCGTTATGCGCTTAAGTTAGCCAGAAAATACCAAAGATGGTTCACGGGTCACAAAAAAGCTGTTCTTGAAAGAGCTTCTGGAGAAGGGATTTCGATAGATTTCGGTGACAATGGAGAAGATATCGATATTCCTTTATATATGAAACTGATCGGAGAAGGGATCCTGGGGGAAGCCTATGCTCAGACTTAATTCAGTCTACATAAAAGGTTTTAAGAGCTTCGCGATGCCAACCAGATTCGAAGTCTCATCTGGAATTACTGCTGTTGTCGGACCGAATGGCAGCGGAAAGTCGAACGTTGTAGATGCCATAAGGTGGATATTTGGTGAGCAGTCGATGAAGAACATCAGAGCCGATAACAGAGAGGACGTGATTTTCAACGGTTCGGAAAGGCTTCCACCTTCAAATTCTGCCGAAGTGAAACTTGTGTTTGAATCGGAACAAGGTACCTTCTCCATAGCTCGAGAGATTTCTAGAGATGGGCAATCGATGTACAAAGTTAACGACAGGCAGTCGAGACTCAAAGACATAAAGGAGCTATTCCAGGGCACCGGAGTTGGAATGGATATCTACTCGATTGTGGGCCAGGGTCAGGTTGACAAAGTCGTAACCGCTTCTCCTTTTGAATTGAGAGCCCTTATAGAAGAAGCAGCCGGTACCGCAGTATATAAGGAGAGGAAGAAGGAGGCTCTTGGAAAACTCGCCGCGACGGAAGAAAATCTGAGCAGACTGGAAGACATAATCTTTGAACTTGGCAAGCAACGCAAATCTCTCTACCTTAAGGCAAAGAGGGCAGAGAAGTTTGTTGAGTATTCTGCGAAGCAGAAGGAGCTCAAGAATCTCTTTTATGGAAATATTGCCAGGCTTGAGAAAGAGAAGCTTGAAGAGCTGCATACAGGTTTCGACAAAGTGCGCGACGAATTGAAGGACTTGCAGAAGAGACTGATTGAAGGCGAATCAAAGTGGTCTGCTTTGAGAGCCGAATTTTCCGAAGTAGACAAAGAAATCGAGGGGTTCACCAAGCTCCTTGAGGAGTACAAGAAGCGTCAAAACGATCTTCTGGAACTCAAGGAAATGTATACCAGAAGACTGAGCGAGCGAGAGAATAGGTTAATCGAAGTATCAACAAGGATAGATAATTTCAGATCGGAAATCGAGGGTCTCGACAAAAGAAAAGATGAAATCAAGTTAATAATCGAAACTCTAGAAAAGCAGATCTCAGATGAAGAGACCGGACTGTCTTCATCTGAGGAAGAGCGAGACTCCCTCGTAAAGAACTACAGCGCCAGAGAGCGCGAATGGTTGAAACATCAGGAGACCTTTGATTCAATTTCTAAGAGGCTTTCCAAGATAGAAAATGAGCTTGAGAGGCTCGAAAACAGCGGCGAAGATACCAACAAGAGACTCAGGCTTATCGAGAATCAGCTTGGGTCAAAGAGAGAGCGATTTGAGACTCTCAAGGAGGAAACGGAGTCTCTTGCAAAACAAGGCAAAGAGAGCTCGGAGAAACAACGAAAAGTTGAGGCCGATGCGAGGGGATCGAAAGAAAGGCTCGCCGAGCTAGACATCGAATTAGAGAAGGCAAGAGAGAATCTCTCTAAAGACGAG
>WOZY01000024.1 GCA_011620045.1 Mesotoga sp. | reverse complement strand
AGTCTATACGGTCTAGGTTTTGGAACAGTGATCTCACTTGTAATTATTGGAATTGTCAAGAAGTATAATAAATTCGGAAGAGCAGCTGAAGGTTCATTGAACGAGGTTGATGAAAATCAGTCTAATTAGTACCTGATAATGGGAGGGGTGAAATTTATGAAGAAGACAATATTAGTCATTCTCTTTTTTTTCTTGGCAATATCAGTTTTTGGGGTAGTAACTTATGATGTGCAGAAAGTCATCATTGTACCGGAACAGCCTCAGGGTGGCCTCGAAGTCTCTATTTGGCTTGACAGAGATAATGGTTCTCTTTATTATTCCGGTGAAGAAGTAAAGACATATTTCAAAGTGAACAAAGACGCGCATGTTGCAATTTACGATATAATGCCAAATGGAGAGATTCAGCTTATATTCCCTAATGGTTATGACCGCAACAACTCACTGAAAGCCGGTGTTACCTATTCACTTCCGACTGACAATGCAACTACTAGATACCGGCTTCAACTAACCAGCGAAACTGGAGGTGGGAAGGAAATCTTCCAGATAGTGGCATCTACATCGCCCCTTGGTTTCCTTGATGATCTTATGGTAAGGGCTGAATCGGGAGAAATCTTTCCTAAGGCTAGTATAGGTGCAGAAGACTTCGTCACCATGAAAGTAATACCTGTGATAAACAAGCAAGAGTACGCAGTCTCTACTGCCTGGTTCTATCTTGACATTATGCCCAGCACAGGTCGAGCGAGGATAAGCACAACCCCGTCAAATGCAACTATATATGTTGACGGAAAGATGGTAGGCAGGAGCCCCATCAACATAGACCTCGATGCGGGAAACCACATGGTAACAGCATACATGAACGGTTACAGGACCGAAACCAGACAGTTCACTATTGAAAGTGGGAAAACACTGGATGTGAGGCTTGATCTGCAGAAGTTTGCCAAGGAGTATCAGTTCTCTCTGGTTACGAACCCTAGTGACGCTATAGTGCAAATTAACGGTAGTTCAATAGGAAGAACGCCACTGAATGTCACCCTCGAAGAAGGAACGAAGAATCTCAGTGTATCCAAAGCGGGTTATGAGACTTATACTGAGACTTTTGTTTTGAATCGAAATATCTCGAAATCACTGACTTTAACTCCTGTTGTTCAGAATTATCAGCTCTCTGTAATCACAAGTCCTTCCGGAGCCGATGTATATGTTAACAATGCCTACATAGGCAGAAGTCCATTGAACGTAACTCTAGAGGGTGGAACGAAGAATCTTAGGATAGAGAGATCGGGTTATGAAACTTACTCGGAGACTTTCGTGCTTAACCGCTCGATTTCTAAGTCGATTACTTTGACTCCTCAAGTAAGAGATTATAAATTGAATGTCACGAGTTCCCCTTCAAACTCTCTTGTATATATCAATGGGACCTATCAAGGTAGAACACCATTAAATCTCACATTAAGAGAGGGATCCTACACCGTCAGAGTGTCGGCAGATGGTTATGAAGACTTTTCTACAAGTGTCTCGCTCGACAGAGACAGACAGGTTAGTGCTACTCTATATGCCAAGAAGGCTAGGCTGGCAGTGGAAACGGAGCCGACAAACGCTTCCGTTTTTGTAGACAATGTCTATGTCGGGAGATCACCGCTTTCTATAGATCTAGATGCAGGGAGACACACGATCAGAGTTGAAAAATCCGGTTATATAACAGACAGTAAGGATGTCAATCTAGCAGCAGGAACAAGCTCGTCGACAAAAATAACTCTGATAGAAGAAAGGCCGATTGCAAGGATTACGATTTCTTCAGATCCGAAAAATGCGAGAATTTTCATTAACGGTGGAGATTACGGTAGATCCAACACAGTTGTCGAGCTTGATCCTGGATACTACGAAGTTGTGCTCGTACTTGATGGATACCGTGTATCGGTTACATATCGCTACTTTGGAAAGGGAGAGCATAATCTCTCGTTCAATCTCTCCAAGATCGACTAATAATTGTAGCTTCCTTTGAAAGCAAATAACCGGGACTCAGGTCCCGGTTATTCTTTTCTTTTCGGCATCCGATAAGTAATCCCATTCTCCCGGCTTCAGTCTACTGGAAAGAACGAAAGAGCCGATTCTAGTTCTGTGCAGGCGTCTTACATCGTTTCCGGCTGCTGAAACAAGTCTCTTCACTTCGTGATACCGACCTTCCGTGAGAACGATTTTGAGGTGAGAGGCGTCTATTACTTCAAAAAAAACGGGCTTTGAGAATTCATCTTTGCCGATAAAGACTCCGCAGGAGAGAGCCGAAACTTGTTCTTCGGTTATCTCATTGGTAGTCTCTACCAGATACTCTTTTTCCACAAAATTGCGAGGCGATATAACTTCGTGGATGAACTTACCATCGTTGGAGAGCAATACGAGACCGGTTGTGTCTTTATCAAGTCTTCCTGCGACTGAGAGTTCCGCCGAGAAGTTGGTGTCAACAAGATCAAAGACGCTCCTACCTTCGGTCTTATCTCTTGAACAAACATAATCTTGCGGTTTGTTCAGAGCGATGTATACCATGCAAAAAGCTTGGATAGCCCTTCCGTCGACAAGTATAACGTCTCTTTCAGTAACAACTGTCGACGGATTGTTAGCTATTTCGCCATTTACAATTACTGTTCTGTTCTTGATCACTTTTCTGCTCTGACTTCTGCTTAAGCCTGCGAACTTAGATAGAAAAGCATCGAGTCTCATGAATGAATTGTACAATACCTTTTCTTGTGGTACCAGCTGTTGTCTCATCCAAGCTATTGTGCAGAATGGTATAATCTTTTCAAAAGAAAAAAGAGAGGGTGGATCTTAATGAGAAAGGAGTGGCTTCTCCTAAAGCCCGATGATGAGGCCGTGAACAGACTGGTCGAATTCATGGGTATTGATCGGTTTTTGGCAAGGTTGTTGGTGACACGTGGAATCGATAATGAGGTTGAGGCAATGAAGTTTCTTAATCCTGACAAAACTATTCTCCACGATTCCTTCCTTCTGCGAGATATGCCGCTGGCTGTTCGGACAATCATTGAGACCAGAGAAAGAAACGAGAGCATAGTTATCTTTGGTGACTATGACGTTGATGGAGTAACCAGCACCGCACTCCTTTATCTCGCAATGAAAAGAATGGGGTTCAATGTGAGTTACTATATCCCCCTAAGGTTAGAGGAAGGATACGGTTTGAGTAAGGAGGCAATTAAGGATCTGAGAGATCAGGGGCACAGCCTGCTAATAACCGTAGATTGTGGGGTTACTTCATTCGATGAGATAACGTACGCAAAGGAAATAGGCTTCAATGTTGTTGTCACGGATCACCATGAAGTGAAGGATGTTCTCCCTCCTGCCGATGCCATAGTTAATCCAAAGAGACCGGACGATGATTATCCCTTCAAGGGACTTGCCGGAGTTGGTGTGGCCTTCAAGTTGCTGGTGGCATTGAATGAGACCCTTCATTGTCCTATTGATCCGGAGGATTATCTGGACATAGTCGCGCTTGGCAC
>WOZY01000211.1 GCA_011620045.1 Mesotoga sp. | reverse complement strand
TGTCGGAATCGAGGCCGGTTAATCGGCAACTCAGTCGTCAATTTCCGTGGTCTCGACATCGGTTGATTTGTTAAATGGAGGTTTCTATGAATTCCAGGCCTTTGATTCTCGGACACAGGGGTATGGGAACAGGTGCGGGGGAAAATTCCCTTCTCTCAATAGTAAGAGCAGTTCAGGTTGGTGCTGACGGAGTCGAACTGGACGTACAGCTTACAGGAGACGGAGTGCTTGTCGTAAACCACGACTCTAGTTTGAAAAGGACTCTGGGTGTAGATGTTGAGTTAAGAGATACGAGCTTCAAGAGACTCAAAAAGATGCATCTAGTTAATCCCGAAGGAATTACGACTCTCGAAAAAGTCTATCTTGAGCTTCCTGAAACGGCTTTTGTCAATGTAGAGATCAAGGATCCCAGAGCGGCCGACCTTGTTGTTCCTCTTGTCAAGAGCTTTAACGCGATTGATAGAACACTATTCTCATCTTTTTATCATGCCTGTCTAAGAAAAGTGAAAGAGAAAGAAATTCGAGCAAAGATAGGTCTTCTTGTTGGAGAAGATGCGAGAGGAAAGGATCCTGTAAAGTATTTCGAAGAGCTTCTCAAGTACGAGCCTTTCTCTATTAACCTACCCGTCCAGTTGTTTGATGAGATCGGTTTCGAGCTGGGAATGCGTTTCATCAAATTTATAAGAAGCAGAGGAGTTAAGGTCGCGCTGTGGACATTAGATGATCCCGGACTACTCATGAAGATTAGGGGTGAAGTTGACATAATAATTACCAACAATCTTCAAGGTATAATGGCTGCACTTGGAGGAAAAAGCGAAAGAAGGTGACGGCGTTGCTGTATCTTGAGAAATTCGCTTCGGCTATTCTGACACCACCGGGACTGTTCATTCTCATTCTTCTAGTAATCGCAGCGATTCTAATAAAGAAGGGTGAAGAGAGAAGGACAAAGATCACGGGGATTGTAATGATCATCCTGTGCTTCTTCGCTTATCTTCTCTCTACGGGATTTGGAACACATCTGTATCTTCAGCCGCTGGAAAATGCATATCCCGTGCCCCGCACAGTGAGTGGACAGGCGATAGTGGTCTTGAGCAGCGGTATAATCATCTCTCCTGAAGGTCAGGTGCTGGATAATCATAGTATTGCTCGCCTGTCAAAGGCTTATGAGCTTCATCTTCAGACGAAACTTCCGATCATAGTTACGGGATCGTTCATGCCGGGAAGATCAACTTCAACAGTTGCGGAGCTAATGAGAGACTGGCTTCTCGATCACGGAGTTGCGTCTGCCAGGGTCATTGTTGAACCTCGAGCTCAGACAACCTGGGAAAATGCGCGTTATGCTTCAGATATCTGCAGTCAATTCAACTGGTCAAGCGTGGTTCTGGTCACTTCGGCCGTCCACATGAAAAGGTCGGTCAGTTCCTTCGAGAAGTTCGGGTTGAGAGTAACACCATTCCCAACTGACTATATGTATGATCACACGAAACTAAGCTATGTCGATTTTCTGCCAAACCAGCGGGCTCTGAATGCTAACCTGGCCGCCCTGCATGAGTATTTCGGACAACTGAGATATCAGTTCAATAGTCCGTAAGGTGTGAGATCATGTGTGATACCTTTGTGGTTCAAGGAAAGTCCTCTGCCGATGGCATAACTCTCTTCGGAAAGAACAGCGATCGTGAGCCGAATGAACCTCAGTCAGTCTATTTCTTTCCACGTTCTTCAAACAATAGCGATGAGCTATTCACAACTAATCAAAGAGTGGATCAGGTAAGTGAGACTAATGCCATACTCATTTCAAGACCTTCGTGGATGTGGGGCGGAGAGATGGGTGTCAATGAAAAGGGAGTCGCTATAGGTAATGAGGCGGTATTCACCAAAGAGAGCGTCAGAAGAGACGGGCTGCTTGGAATGGACATGTTGAGAATTGCTCTCGAGAGATCAGAAAACGCCGAACATGCTGTCAAGATTATTGTAGAGCTGATTGATAAGTATGGGCAGGGTGGGAATGGAGGTTTCACCAAGTACCTTTATTATCACAATTCCTTTATGATAGCAGATAGAGAGAACGCCTGGATTGTTGAAACCTCAGATCGATACTGGGTTGCAAAGAGAGTTAATGGATGCGCTGCAATTTCGAACTGTCTTACGATCGGAGAGGAAATCGATGAGAGCCACCCTCAAGTTGTTAGTAATGCTGAGAATCGAAACTGGCACAAAAGAGGTAAAGAATTCAATTTCGCCCAATCATATGAAAGAAGACTGATTGGCAAGTTCTCTGGCGCAAAGGCGAGATCAAAGAGAATGAAGAGCCTGATTGAAGAGAGAAAAATGGACATAGAGAGTAGTTTCGAAGTTCTTAGAGATCATGAAAGAGGCAGGTTGCTTGGCTCAATGAGCAACATATGTATGCATGCGGGTGCAGGCGTCGTGAGCTCTCAGACCACATCTTCTATGGTTGTTTCACTGGGAGATAGAATTGAAGTGTGGGTTACAAATAGCAGTCTTCCTTGTCTTTCAATCTTCAAACCGGTGTGGTTTGACGGCCTCAAATCAAGCCTTCCCTTCGAAGAAGAGGGAATCAATTACTGGGGAAATTGGGAGATATTCAATAGACTGGCACTGTTAAGAAATTCGAAGGCGAAAGAACTATGGAATGAATACTGCCTGCCTCTGGAGTTGGACTTATTGTTGAACCGGGGGAAGATGTCAGAAGAAGTCCTTACGAGTCAGGCCTTCGAAAAGAGTTGGAATATTGCAAGGAAGATGACATCTCTACTTAGAGAGGAGAAAGAAGAGGTTGGGTTCTTTGATAGGAACTACTGGAATAGGCAGAACAAGAAACTTCAACAGTTGAAGTCAAGGAATTTCAAGAAAGAGCTTCCTACCTAAAGAAGGGGTTTTTTCTCAAGATATCTTGGGCAGTGGCTTCCGGTCCGTGGCCCGGGAGGACCCGTAAATTGGGAAGTTCATTGAAAAGCTGCCTGAGTTGCTGAATGCTTCTCTCCATTTCGATTTCATTTCCACTAGGAAGATCGGTTCTTCCAATGGAATTTGAAAAGACTGTATCTCCAGAGAATAGTTGCTTTTCGCCATAAAGGAAGCAGCAAGAACCCTCTGTGTGTCCGGGAGTATGGAAGCACTTCCACTGACCATCAAGAATCTCAGTTGTCCTTATCTTAGCTTCTTCAATCAGTAGGGCCTCTTTTCCGAAAATGTACAGGAAGCTTTTCTCGGGATCAATTAACATATTTCTATCCAGCTCATGGATAACGATCTCATCTGAGACGATTTTGTCAAGATCAAAAATGTGATCGGCGTGCCCGTGAGTTAGCAGAACGCGTACCTTCTTCCTCCCGACTAAGGGGAGAAGTTTAGCAGAAACTCCACATCCTGGATCGATAATGGTCACCCTTTCTTCTTCCTCTACCACATAGCAATTCTCATCCATAGCTCTAGCCAAAAGTCTCTTTACTTCTGTCATCTACAACGCCTCTCTCTTAGAT
>WOZY01000218.1 GCA_011620045.1 Mesotoga sp. | reverse complement strand
ATCGGCATCCGCCTGCGACACGCCCCATTCAAAAGTGAACGGGTTCTTTTCGAGATATTGAGTATGGAGGTATGATAATGAAGAAGTTGTTTGCATCTGCTTTTGCTGTATTGCTCTGTTCGGCAGCCTTAAGCTTAACTTTCTGGGTAAGCTGGGAAGGTGAGGCCTTCTACAGACAGGCTGCAGAGGATTTCTATAGCCAGACAGGCATACCTGTTGAGATCGTTTACTTCCCCAAGATCGAGGAAAAGCTGAATATCAGTCTGAAGACGGGTGATCTTCCCGATGCCGCTTTGATAAAAGATACTTACATCGGGGATGTTGCCTCTTCAAACATGAGCCTCCCTATTCCTGGAGATGCGCTTAAAGGCTACCCGGAAAGATATCTGAATCCATATATCTGGAACGGTGTTGTCGGAGCAGTTCCCTACTATGCTGACAGTCAGGTTGCCTTCGTCAATCTAGACGCGTTTGAACGAGCCGGATTGAGTCTCGAAGAAAGACTTGACTTTTCTCAATTCGAACTGATAAAAGAAAGGCTCGCCGGCGTTGTCGATTACCCGATAGCGTTCGATTTCACATCTCCATACATAATGTTTCCGTACGTTTCGGCTCTGCATTCCGAGCAAGAGATGCAGAATCTTCTTGTTGGATCTCACGGGAGTATAGAAGTTGTATCGAAGGTTAAGAAGTATTTCGACGAAGGGACAATCTCGAGGCTAGAGAGGGCGGCGATGAACGGCCTTTTCAGACAGGGAAAAATCGGGATAATGCTCCAGGGAAGTTACATGGCCGAGAAATTCAGAGAGAAAGGGCCAAGATTCGCAATGCTGCCTTTTCCCGATCTCGAGGGCATAGAGATAAAAGGTGTAATAGACTCGAAAGGCTTTGCTCTTTTCAATGGCGGAACCCTCGACCAGTGTCTGAGTTTCATAAACTTCCTTAACGAGCACAGCAAGGAGTTTTTCGTTCAGTACGACAAATACCCGCTCTTTGGTTCCGACTGGCTTCCCGAAATGGAAGAGATTATTGATGAAGGAAGATTTATGCCCAATCGTCCCGGGTACCAATCGCTTTTGTTCGAAGCCCTGGAGCCAGCTCTGCAGGCTATATATAGTGGTGCTATGACAGTCGATCAAGCCCTAGAAGGCGCGCAGTCGTATATTGAATCTGTTTGGTGACATGTCGGTTGTAATACCGGTCTTCTTTACCCTGGGCCTGCTTCCCTTCATTTTGAGAAGAAAGTGGCCTATGGCGCTCCCGGTAGCTTTTATTCTGTCAATCGCTACAATTGCACCGATAGCGTGGGCTCTCTATGTTTCTTTCACAGAATATGGAGTTTTCCAAACGGCTCCGGTCTTTGCCGGTCTGAAGAACTACGAAGTAGTGATTCGAGATTCCGGCTTCAAGCTTTCTCTAAGACTCACTGCTTTGTGGTCAACTCTTAAATCGACACTGGAGATCGCGATATCTTTTTTCATTGCGCTCAGGCTGAGAAAGGCGACAAGACGCAGTAAGGCGGCTCTTCTTTTACTGGGGGTCGGCTGGTTCATACCTTCCTTCATAACCGTTTCCGGATGGAGGGCCTTTGTTCAGGGATACGGAGGGTACTCTTTGTTGAATACTCTCCTTGGCACAAGTATTGACGTAACTCTCAACCCTCTACACGCATTCTCCTCTTCTCTACTTGTAAGTGTGTGGCTTTCTATACCGCTTTCAACCATGGTGATTCTCGGGATGCTTGGCAAAGTTTCCAAGGAACTGGATGATGTATTGAAGATAGACGGCGCGGGAGATCTCACAACTTCTTCCATTCTGTTTGGACAGATAAGGTATCTATTGATCCCGTATTTTTTGTTTCAACTTGCGAGATCGATGAAAGAGTTTACCTCAGTCTTCCTCATGACAGGGAACGGACCTTTGCTGCCTGAGGGGTTCACCCCGCACACCCTGACCGGTTCAACTACGTTTCTCGGAATCGTGCTTTTCAGGAAATTCAGTACTGCGAAGGATTATGGACTTCTCTCTGCTTACGCGGTATTCGTCGGAATCTTCGCACTGATATGGATCCTGGGTGCGCTATTTTCTAGAGGGGAAGTGCCTAGAAGACACAGACAGGTTCTTTATCTAAGTAGCGCCGCTCATGTTGTACTGGGGCTTTTTGTAGGCTGGAACTGGCTTATTCTACCGGTTGTCGTAGGATACTCGTTGCTGCCGCTAATAATCCCTCGCTTCAGGAAGCTTTTCAGACGGCTGGTGGGGGTTCTTTTGATATACGAAGCCGTCGTTTTTGTTCTGAGTATCGCTCAAAAAGGCATTAGCGGTGTCATACCTGCCACACTCCTGAGCGTACCGATAATCCTTCTGTCAATTAGATACAGGCTCCCTCACTTCGATTTTACCGTTCCTGGGTGGCTTAAGAGAGCGCTTCTCATAATCTGCCTTGTTCCTACCGTGGTAATTATGCTATACATTTGTTATCTCTCTTTCGCTTCAGATTCAGACATCCTGCCTTTTCAAAGCGAACTGACCCTTGCAAACTATGGAAGAGTGATCTCAGACGGACTGCTGGGAAACATATTCAATACTTTGAAGATCGCTTTCTGGGCTTTTGTTGTGGTACTTCTGGCCGGGATTCCCTTTTCCTATCTCTTCTCTTTGAAGAAGAATTTGTTTGTGAAGGCTATCGCTTCGTTGATTCTCTTTGGAAGCCTCTATACGGGAATGCATACGTTGCTCCCGATGTACTTCGTATTCGACAAGCTTGGTCTGGTGAACAACTTGTTCGGAGTTGGCATGGTCGTATGTATCCAGGCAATGCCACTGACGATTCTTTTGCTTGGCGGCTTTTTTTCAACTGTCTCAAGAGAGCTCAGAGAAGTCTCAATGCTTGAGGGACTGTCGGAAACCGGCTACTTGTTGAGAGTTCTTATTCCCCTCTCATTGCCGATAATCGGTGGACTGCTTACTTATATTCTCGTATCATCATTCAATTCCTTCTCCATGCCATTAATCCTCCTTAACAGCCAGGAGCTCATGCCCTTCTCTCTCAAGATCTATAGCTACGTTGGAGAGGTTAGGAGCTTCTACACCTCCTGGAATCTCTTTGGAGCCGCCTCAATAATCGGGATAATTCCACTGCTCCTATTCTTCAGAAGCTCATTAAAACTTATTTACAGTTCGAATCTCCGGGATCAGGGGATAGAATACGATTGAAACCTCATGACCGAGATCGGGAAAGAATTGGAAATCTACGTTACAATATGAATGGTGGTGAATTCTTTTGAAAATACTTTTGACTAACGATGATGGAATCCAGGCGACTGGAATAAGGTCTCTTGCAAAGAGACTCTCAAGGTCTCACGAAGTAACGATATTTGCGCCCGAGAGCAATCGAAGCGGAGTAAGTCATTCGATAACCTGGTTGACTCCAGTGAGGATACGGGAAACAAATACTATAGAGAATGTTTCCTCGTTCTGTACCAGCGGGACACCGGCCGACTGTGTTATTGCATG
>WOZY01000243.1 GCA_011620045.1 Mesotoga sp. | reverse complement strand
AACGGCGATTCGAAGCATAGTAGACGTAACACTCTATCTCTTTGGAGTGTTACGTCTACTATGCTTCGAATCGCCGTTAAAGGGGTTCTCAGCTCGTGAGCCGCATCTGATGTAAACTGCCTCTGCTTCTTGACCGACTCCTCAAGCCTCGCAAGCATTCCATCAAAGGTACTTGCAAGATGGCCGAGTTCATCGTTGGGCAGAGTCAGATTCAATCTCTTGTCAAGCTTCTCCACGCTTATCTCTTCAGCGAGAAGTGTTATTCTCTCGACGGGCTCCAGTGATTTCTTTGCCATATAGAAGCCGCCAAGCACCGCCAGAATAATTATTGTCGGACCAATCAGCATCATCAGTCGAGACAGGCGAAACAGTGCCACTCTTACACTTGACAGAGACTCACCTACCTGTATCCATCCCCAGTGACCTATCTGCAAAGTGAAGATTCTCCACACACCCACCGAGGTCGAGATACTAGTAAACTCCCTATCAGCGAGCTCAATCGAGGCTTTAAGTATTCCAAAAGGTCCAAATCCCTCGACTATGTCCCCCGAACTGTCCATCAGCCTTACCGCAAAACCTTCGGCAAGCAATCTGTTCGTGAGAGACTCCATTTCAACAGTCTTCTTGAATAACGGATAGTCCTGAACTATCTCAATATTCGCCAGGAGCTGTGAAGAGACGATTCTCAGTGATGAATCGGCTTCACTATGAAGCTGTGCACTGAGAATAGTGTATATGGAAACGCTGAATGCAAGGAGAATCACTCCAAGAAAGAGAACATACCATAGGGTGAGCTTGATTCTTATCGGGACAATCTTCTTCATCAAATCAACCCAGCCTATAACCGAAGCCTCTCACCGTATTAATGAGTTTGGTTGGAAATGGATCATCTATCTTCCTCCTCAAATATCTTATATAGACATCGACGACATTTGAGTCGCTGAAGAAGTCCTGATCCCATACGCTTTCCACGATTTGTGTTCGGCTCAGTACCTGGTGAGCGTTTCTGGCCAGATATTCCAGAAGACGATATTCCTTCGGGGAGAGTTCTATCTCAACATCGCCTCTCCTGACAGTATGAGAAACTGTATCTATTGAAAGATCACTGACCCTTAAAACTCGTTCGAAAGTCTCACGTGGTCTCCTGAGCAGTGCGTTTACCCTTGCAAGCAACTCCTTGAAGGCAAAGGGTTTCACAAGATAGTCATCGGCTCCGGTATTAAGTCCCTTTACTCTCTCATCAACAGAATCAAGAGCAGTCAGCATCAGAACAGGAGTGTAGTTACCGCTCGCTCTCAGTTCACTGCAGACTTCATAGCCGTTCTTGCCGGGAAGAAGGATGTCAAGTACGATCACATCGTATTGATTAGATGAAGCGAGCATAATCGCTTCATTTCCATCCTTTGCGGCATCGACGAAAAAACCCTCTTCTTTCAAACCCTTTTGAAGAAAAGCAGAGATCGTCGCTTCATCTTCAACTATCAGAATTTTCAGAAAGACACCTCCAAGATAGAGAAACCGGAGGGTCACCCCTCCGGTCAATTCTAGCATCCCAAATCTTTATGTTGGAGTTACTAGTATATCCAGTTCTTTTCCACTTCCTCCGGAGCATTCTCTATCATGTATTCTGAAAGCTGTGCAAGCCATTCCTGTAGAGCAAGTGCTTTCTCTGGATTGACCGGGCTCCATCCCTTCCAGCCATGACCCTGATTTGGACCGAAATCAAACGTCATATCGGAGACCGGGTTTTCCATCTTCTCCATAGCGTCTTTCAGTAGATAGACTGCCTCATTGAGGTAGTAGTTGTCCATATCGCCGACCGCAACATGCACATCACCGGCTATCTTGGGACCTATCTCTTCCCAGTTCTCCTGTAAGATGTAGTTGAGGTCGAAGTTTTCCTTCCAGTAATCGGCTACTTTCTTATTAATCTCGCCTGTAACCTGGTCCCATATTGGCTGAGGGAATCCGTCTGCTCCCAAAGGACTGTATGTGGCTTCCCAAACGGACCACTGTCCACCAGATCTGTTGCTTGGTCCGGCAGCCATTTCGAAGTAGTTTTCCTGCTTCACGGTGAATCTGATGTTTCCGTGGGTGTCTCTCGCGCTTGGTCTCTCAGTCTCAACCCAGCCAAAATCAGAGTAGTACGCATTGTCATCATTATAGATATTGATAAGCTGGTAATAGTTGAAATCAACCCCATCGGGATACCAAACATACGTTCTTCCGAAGAAGTCAGGGTAGAAGACCTTCATCGCCAGGGCCTCCCATCCACCAGTTGACCCACCTGCCAAAATCCTCGCCCATTTCTCAGGAATCATTCTGAACTGGCTTTCTAGGTAAGGTATCAGCTCTTCAGTGATTGCAGTTCCATAAGGACCTGAGTTTACCGAATCAACTGAATATGAAGTATCGTAGTAGGGTGTCGCATCCCTGATAGATACGGCTATGAATCTCGCGTTTCCGTCTTCTGTCCAGAACTTGTAGACATCGTTGTTCGTTCTGAAACCTATCGGCGCAGATCCACCGGGGAAATGACCCTGATAATAGATCACTGGATAGTAAACACCGGGATTGTCGTAATAACCTTCGGGTAGAAGAATGTTCGCTCCTATGTACATGTCCTTACCCCAGAATTCCGATGCGACTTCACTCCTGATCTTTATGAACTTCACCCATTCACTGTCAGTGTAGTTACCTTGCTGGAGAACCATTCCTGGCTCAAGCTCATAGTCAGGCATAATTACTTCACTGATCGCAAGTTTGACCGTTCCAGGATTCGCAGGGTCGAGATACACTTTCTTTGTCTTGCTTGTCGCATTACCTACCGATTCCCAGAACCACTGACCGTCTCCTGTATCATCATGCATCAAGACGGTGTGACCGTCGGCTCTGTTGAACGTTGTATAGACATTAACCAGAGCCTGAATATAATACTCTCCCGCAGGAAGATCAGACAGTTCAACTGGGTATCCAACGACTGCCATATCTTCCTCAGAAATCGCGACTACAGATTCTGATGACATTTCAAATACGTCTTTTCCCCAGAAAGGAACACCTGTAACATCTGTCTGTGCAACTGGTTCTCTCGAAGAATCCTTACTAACAATGACGAAGACTCGCCCGTTGATTGGCGTCTCCAGGCCAAGCGAGGCTACTGTATCCAGCGCATCCTGGCTAATTGTCACTTCGAATGTCAATGAAAGGGCGGTGACCCCCACAAAAAGGATTGCAAGAAGAGTCAAAATACTCTTTTTAACCATATTTCCCACCTCCATAGAATCGTGAGCTATTGTCAAATAAATATTCGGATTTGCTAACTATATAAGCCAAAAGCGGCCAAAACGTATATTGGGATGAATGTTTGGGATGCTAGATTTTCAAGAAGTCAGAATCTAGAAGGAACGACGACGAGCGCGGAGAGATACATGTGAGCTTTCCGCTGAGGGAAGACTCATATCATTAGAGTGGTGTGACTTCGGAAATTCGCATTTTTCAAGAAGAAACTGGCTGAATT
>WOZY01000101.1 GCA_011620045.1 Mesotoga sp. | reverse complement strand
CGCCGTAACCAAACCATACTAGGGATCCAATTTCCGGTGGCAACCAGTTCTTGATTTGACTGATCTGAACGTAACAACTCAAGTAAATACCTATGGGTCTCTGCCTTCCCCCCACTCTGTAGCTTGCAAATGGATCGCCAAAAGGCCCCGCACCAATTCCTTTAGTCAGGTCGAATTCAGTTCCTTCGTACCAATCGCCCGAAATCGTAAAGATGTCAAAAACGGTAAGCTTTTTATCTGGCTTGACCCAAAGCGGGTAATGTACCTGACCGTATTCAAGACCAAGTGAAGGCGCAAACAAGCTGAGAGCTCTCCACTCTCTTATGTTCATGCTCGTTCGAGGAGCGTACACGTCGGCTGGCCTGAAGGGTTCGCCCGAATTGGGATCGTACCATCCCTGTTCAACTGCATAAGAGATGAGGTTCGGAGAATACATAACGTTATCCGTATCTTCGAAATCAACATCGCGGATTCTCATGGTATTTGCCCCAACAAATACACAATCATCAGGCATCCTTACTGCAACCCAAAGATCGCGTCCATAGAACTCGGCTATCCAGACCTCGTTTCCGTCAGTTACGTTGATGATTTCGCCCGAACCATACCAACCGTACTCCTCGACAAGATCTCCCATTATTCGGACAGCCTCTCTTGCAGTCGTTGCTCTTTCGAGCGCAATATCCTGTGCCGTCCAGCAGTCGATCATTCCAAGAGTATCTCTCAACTCTCTCCTACCACCTGCGGTAGATTCTCCCATTGCCACTCCCATTTCGTTTATGAATGAGTATCTGGAATGGAAGTATGCATAGGTGTGCTCAACCTGCGGGATTTGTCCGACTAGAACCCCTCTGTCACCGATCTCGACATTAGGGTAGTCCCCGTAATCGATATAGTTATGAGAGTCGATTACGATATCTCTCATCGAACCTTCCGGCCAATCCATTGCCGGAATGATCCATAGACGGAAATCTGCAGATGAAGAATCGTCGTTGTGCGTAATCACTGTAGAACCATCCGCCATTGCATCCTTACCCACACCAAAGATAGTACACGCAAGTGCGAGTCCACTCAGCAAGATTATTACTGCCACAGCCAAAAGTCTTCTTACCTTAATTCCCATATCCTACCCCCTTTCGGATTGTGGAACCGTCTTTCCTGAATCACGTTCTGACCTCAGTTTTCAAAGACTCTCGATTTGTCTGCTTGCGATGGATCATGAAGATAGTTCCCAGTTCCGTTTTCCATAATTTCGGCGTATCCTGGGAATGAAACACTCATTGCCTTTTCCGGGAAGAACTGATTTAGCCAGTTGATGGCCTCCAGAGTTCCAGATAGATGCCTTCCAACTCTGTAGTCGAGAGGAGCTCCAATAATTGTGTTTCCCAGTGCGTCCTGGAACCCTTCTTTGATGTCGTAGTCACAGTATAGAAGACCCTTTTCAGCGGCAGTTTGAAGGAACTCATCGATACCTTCAATCATGAGGTCTTCTGTCATCTTTCCAACAACTCTGTCGATAAAGGGCTCAGGTGTCTCCATTAGCAGAGCAAGAGTGTCGCTGAAATCTCCAACTTCTCTGTGAGTCAAGCCCCTCAGGTTCTTCGGTGAGGCTTCGATCTTCATGGGAAACTGTGTGGCGCTAAGCATCATTGCTGCCATCATTCCAATGTCCATTGAATCATCGTGCGCAACGTAAGTACTCACAACCGGGTACGTGAGGGAAGCTTCATGGTAATCAAAGAAGATGTCGATATTCTCGTTTCTGATTAGTTCCATAATTGCGAACGAGATCCTTTCAGTAAGAGTACCGTTTTCTCGACCCGGGAAAGTTCTGTTTAAGTTTCTGATGTCCTGGTAGGCAAGGTTCTGACCCGATGGATAGTGAACATATGTGAATGGATCGGGCCACTGATCTAGCGGATTAGTACCTCTGTCTCCAATTCTGTATTTCTGCTCTCCCCAAGGCGTCTCTACAGAGAAATACTTCGGGTAAGCGTTGCCGAGCATTCCAAGGGTCGACGCGCTCATATTTGCATGAGGAATAATATAGACTTTTCCGCTTTCAACATCAATGTTCTCCATTACCACGTAAGCGGCAACCGTAGTAACCGGCTCATAAGGATGAGTTCCCCCAAGAATTAGCATTGAACCTCCGGGAACTCCTGAATCAAATATGTATATAGGAGTATCACCCCAGGTCCCCTTCAGGCTTGGAAGGTATTCACTCAACATTATCTTTTCGGTGAAGTCTTCAGAGACAACTACTGTCTCTTTGTAATGTCGAAGCTCCCAGAACTCAAGTCCACCGAGAATCCCTAGAATGCCGGAGAGGACAAGAAAGAGAATTTTTAGACTGATTGAATTCTTCATGTCATTCAACCCCTCACTTGATCCCAATTATCCGGAGAACAAAAGTCATTATTACGTAAGAATAGACAATGTCGTAAACCCATCCCTTTCTTCTCTCGCGCTTGAATAGGTTCCTTAGTAGCAGAAAGGCAAAAACGCCGGTCATTATGAAATAAAGATAATAAATCACTGTGTCAAGAAAAATTAGCATCATCTCACCCCCATCAATAAATCACAAGGAAATCTAGCTGGTTTGGGAAGATTAGCATAAACAAGCCAACTGCGCCCATGAACAGCCATGGAATTGCTATTGCTTTTAGAAAAGACATATAGCTCCCTTCGTAACCTACCGTTTCAACCGTGAGCCTCCCAACGATTCGAGAAGGAGGCAGACAGTCGCCGAGGGGGAATAGAAAACTGAGCGCAGCAGCAGTAACAGTGACATTCAGTCCCATCGAGTTGAAAAGGAATATGATTGGCGTACCAAGAATAATCGCGCTTCCATAGCTAAGGGCTCCCTGGGCAAACGGAGCGAAAACCAAAGCCGTGATATAGATGAATGCCATTGGAAGGGTAATGAAAGTAATAGCCAGAAGACCTTTGACTCCCGTTGCTGTCATTATATTCACAAGCACTCCAACGCTAATTACAGTGGCAAGAAGCGGGAAAACCTGATCAACGGTCTTAACCATAACGCCATACCATCTCCGAATCTTCAAGCGATCGCGATCCATCATGACTGCCACGAAGGCACAGATCAGGAAAGTAAGTGGCAATCCGATAACAGGTATATTGAACGCAGCGTATTGCATCAGAAGGATTATTACGATTAGAACAGCAAACGGGAGAAGAATCTTGCCCCAATTCATCCCTGCCGGCGGCTCTGGAAGCTCCTTCAGTATCTCTTCCTTTGATTTCCTTGAAGGTGTCTTGCTGAACCCAGTGTAGAGAATAGTAAACAAAGCAATTATTGCTATAGGTACAAGCAGGACTACATTAAAACCAACATAAGGCATGTTCGCCTGAGCGGCCATCAGCATCGCCCAGAGATTTATTGGCGGAGCAACCGCGGCAAGCATGGCGAACAGGTAAATGAAAGCTGCGACTCTCTTCTTGGAGAACCCCATATAGTTCATTACGGAGGCCACCAAACCGCCAACGACAAATATGGACACAC
>WOZY01000269.1 GCA_011620045.1 Mesotoga sp. | reverse complement strand
GTAAAACAACTCTCGCAAGGTACGCCGAGTATGTCTCCAGGGAAAAGGGATTGATGATTTCCTGCCTTTCAGAAAAGGACTACGACACTCTTCATAAGCAGGATGAGTTTTTCAGGTCGATAATGAAGAACATGACAATGGTGGGCATTAACGGCAATCCTTTGAAAATGTTTCTCAGAGCATGGGCAGAAAAGACTCTTACTGAAATGGAGGAACTGAAGATCCCCGCTGATGATGTGCATTCAGTAAGAGAATATCTATCAACCAGAGACAATTATGATCCTAACGGAATGTTTTCTCACTTTTGCGCAGCCTATGTTGCCAGCGCAGGTAAGGGGGCTCCTGGCGAGGAATTCTATGCATATCTTGTTGGAGACAGTGTAGACAGAAGAACTATGAAGAAACACGGGATATACCACTTCCTGCAGGATGACGGCTGGAACTTTTTGAGGTCTTTCACTTCTTTGATGGATACTTTGCAGGTACCCGGTCTCATAATAATCATGGATGAACTCGAATCAACTATGAATAGAAGGAGAGATGTTAGGGATAGGACTTTCAATCAGCTTCGGGAAATAATTGACAAGATGTCTTCAGGATTTCTGCAGAGGACTTACTTTTTGTGGCTTGGGACGGACATGTGGTTCGAGAATAAACACCGGGGGATAGCATCCTACCACGCTCTGTACGACAGAATGAAAAACATATCGGGTGATAGCAGTGGAAAAACCATGATTCTCAATCTCGAACCACTCGGAAGAGATGATCTGAAACAGCTAATCAAGCAAATCAAGACGCTTTACTCCAGTTGCTATTCATTCGCAGCAGACGCGGCTTTTGAAGAAGAAACAATCAGTACCCTCATGAAACAATATACAGGAATCGATGGAAAATTAAGACCTTCCATCAGAGAAGTTGCAAAGCTTACGGTTGAACTACTCGACTCTCTGAGACTTGGTAAGAAGTCCGATGAAATTGGAGACTCGAATTCAGTGAAAGCTGCTGATAAGCTGTGGTAATAGATCCAAGACTTAATCAGAGATTGATAGACATGTTCTCATACAGATATCGCTGGCAGAGCTTTAGAGAGATTCAGAATAGGACTATTCCATCAGTTCTTGATGGAAAGAATCTGCTGTTGATAGCAGGGACTGCTTCTGGCAAGACAGAAGCAGTGATGATTCCCGTCATCAACAGACTGCTAGAGCTTCCCGCCGGATTGAAATGCATCTACTTTGCACCACTCAAATCGTTAATCAACGATGTTACATCTCGCCTTGAACTTATGCTAAGACCGTTTGGACTAGTAGCGGCAAAGTGGCACGGAGATCTGACCAAATCAGAGAAGTTGCCTATTGCAAGAGAAGCCTCGGTACTTGTCACGACACCGGAATCAGTTGAAGGGATCTTTCTGAGTGAGAACAGTGATTTGCTTTCCAGTCTTGAATTCATAATTGTAGATGAGATTCACGCCTTCATTGACTCTCCGAGAGGTGCTCAGCTCGCTTCACTCATGGAGAGGATCAAGATTCTTTCCGGTGTAGATCAACAGAGAATCGCAATGTCCGCCACGGTAGGAAATCCTGAACTGCTTTTGGAGTGGCTCAAAGGTAGTTCAGATAGAGATTCAGTGATCGTGACCGATGAAAACAGAACCAAGAGAACGATTGAAGTTCTCACTGAAGGAGAAGTAGTTCCTGCCGAATATCTTTCAAAGCTTCTTGAAGAGACTGAAGATAAGATACTTGTCTTTTCATATTCAAGAGCGCGCGCTGAGGAATTCGCTGCCAGAGCCAAAGCTATCGGAATAGAAGTTCCCGTTCACCACAGTTCAGTATCGAAAACGCTCAGACTGGAAATCGAAGAGGAATTCAAGCAAGATAATAAACTGAGAGCAATAGTTGCTACGTCAACTCTGGAAATGGGCATAGATATCGGAGACATTGACCGAGTGATTTTCCTTGAGATTCCGCCGTCGACGGCTTCTTTTCTTCAAAGGGCCGGCAGAGCGGGAAGAAAGGGAAACAAGTCTTCAATTTCGGTCTTCATAGAGGATCCACAAAGTCTGTACAACCTTCTGGGAATTTTGCGAATGTTGAGTGAGGGATCTGTCGAACCCCTTCTACCCAGCGACTATCATCTTCCATTGTTGGGTCACCAGTTGATTGGACTTGCCAAAACCAGGGGCTTTCTCTCTACGGAGGACCTGGCACTTCTCAAAAAAGCCTTTCCTTTCAGAAAGGTCGAGACCGAGGAATTCGGGATTCTGGTTAATCACCTTGTGAAAGAGACCTTTCTTGCTAGGAGAGGCCTTTCATTAATCTCAGGAGCCGCCACGGCAGAGATTCTTGGAAGCGGAAAGGAAAAGATGGATTTCGTTGTCCTGTTTCCCGGCGGATTTGAATATTCGGTTCAGCTCAGTGGACATGAGATAGGAAAGATCCATCCCGCAGTGCTAAGTAGCTCTTCAGGCGATGAAGTCAGCTTCCTTCTAGGTGGACGATCTTATTTGGTCAAAGAAGTCAATGCAGCTAGGAAAACCGTAACCGTGATTCCCGGAAGCTGCGGAAAGACTCCTTCATGGTTTGGAGGCAGCTCGTTGATGACAAAAGAATTTGCGCGATCCATCAGGTCCTCGTTGAATGAGCTGAAAATACCCGATGGAGTCTCTCTATCTTCAGACGCATCACAGATGCTGCTTGACTTTTTCGACAATCACCAAGCTTCCTCTGCTTTGATTTCACTTTCAGAATTCAAAAAGAGCATAGTGATAGAAACCTTCGCCGGCGATATGTCCAACATCTTCCTTTCTCTGTGCATAAAGGCCGTTTCCGGTCTAAAAGCAGTGAGTGCTAACTGGCACAGTGTAGTAGTGAGGAGCGGAGCAGACATTGACGAGGTTCATGAGATGCTGTTTTTAATCTCGAATATGGAAGGTCGTGAAATGTCAGGGCTCTTATCAACCTATCTTTTAGAAACACCGACTGAGTTGAGAAAGCAGTATGATCTCTTCGGCGAGAAACTAGACAAGTTCGTTCCGGAAGAGCTGCTGGTGAAGTACGTGATCCTCAGGCTATATGACTCCTCATTACTTGAAGAGCTATCGGAGGCTGTTATAGTCTATCCTTCTGATACTTGAAAGAGGACTTCAAGGTCGATCCTTCCGACTTCGGCCCGATCTCAAATCCAAAAAGGGACCATTCGGCCCCTTAAATGACGCTGTATCAATCTTCTTCAAAATCCTCTTCGATCTCAACAACGGAATCGTTTAATCTCTCAAGATCACCCTTTAGCTCCAGAATCGACGCCTGTAACTCTGGCAAGCGAGCAACGATCACGTCAAGTCCGTCAATCCACTCCTCAATACTAGATCTCAACTCAGTCACTTCATCCTGCTCCATATCTGGCAACGCCTCGGTAAGCTCCTGAACATCAACAATTTCGAGTTCGTCGAAAAGCTCTTCCACTAGATCCATGATCTTGTCTATGTTCTGCACCTTTGCCACTCCTTTCCAGTTTGACTT
>WOZY01000274.1 GCA_011620045.1 Mesotoga sp. | reverse complement strand
GTAGCGAACAGTTCGCATGGAATAGAAGTGGCGAAACTTGCCGGAGTTCCCGAGACCGTACTCTCGAGAGCAAAGGAAATACTGAAGGTGATTTCCAAGCAGTCTGCCCTTGACAAGGCAGTCAGGGTTCTGACCGCAGATGATCTGAAGGAGATCAGGCAATCGAAAAAGGGAAAGATGAACAGAAATCAGATTACTCTATTCTGAATGTGTCAAATAATTCTGAATTCCGGAGGTGGGTATGTCGAGGATCGAACGATTTAGAGAGAAGCTGAAAGAATGTGATATTGAGGGATTTGTACTCTACAACATGGAGGCGAGCAACCGCTCTAGCTCCTGGTATCTGTCTGGCTTTTCGGGCTCCTTCTCAGTTCTGATCGTAACCCCAAAGGACGAGTACATAGTGACTGATTCGAGATACTTCACACAGGCCGAGATGGAGACGAAGTTCAAACTCATCCCTTACAGGAACGGCGACGAACTCAAGGACATAATAGAAACGACTCTGGTTAAAGACGGAGCAAGACGGGTAGGATTTGAAGAAGAAACAATCAGTTTGGGGTTCTACAACAGGGTCCTTTCTCAGCTTGGAGTTGAATTGAAACCTGCCGACGGTCTTCTCAAAGATATGCGGATGGTCAAAACGCCGGACGAAGTGGAAAAGATCAAACTTGCTGTAAAGATCGCAGAAGATGCGCTCACAGAGACTCTTAATTTCGTTAAGCCGGGCAGGTCTGAAGAAGAGATTTGTGCGGCGCTCGAATACGAAATAAGAAAACGGGGAGGCAACCTCGCCTTCGAAACGATAGTCGGCAGCGGGCCGAGAAGCGCGATCGTTCACGGAAGACCGTCTGAAAGAAAACTGCGCGAAGGCGATTTCCTCTTGATAGATTACGGAGCAAAGGTTAACGGCTACAATTCCGACATAACCAGGACATACTGTATTGGCGATCCGACAGAAGAGATGGCAAGAGTGTACGAAACCGTTCTTAAGGCTCAGACTGAAGCCAAGAACGCTGCAAAGGCAGGGCTTGTCGGAAGCCGCCTGCACGAAGTGGCAGCAAGTATAATTGGAGAGGCGGGCTACGGCGAATTCTTTGGTCACGGTCTTGGCCATAGTCTGGGAATGGATACTCACGACGGTCCGGGTCTGTCTCCGAAGAACAACGATCCGATCCCCGCAGGAGCCGTCATCACAATTGAGCCGGGTATCTATCTTCCCGGTAAATTTGGGGTTAGAATAGAAGACGATTGTTATTTTTGTGAAAATGGAATTGAGGTTCTAACTAATCTAGATAGAGAGTTGAAGATTCTTTAGCGATCCGGAGGTGGCTTCTAGATGATAGAAGTTGGAAAAATCAGAAAGGGAAACCCCCTGATGATTGAAGGTGAGATCTACATTGTTATCGAGGCAAACAAGCATTCAATGGGAAGAGGGGACGGCATAATCAGGACGAGGATGAAGAACTTGAAGACCGGCCTTGTAAGGCAGTTTACGTTTCAGGCAAGCGAAAAGGTGGAAGAAGCGGAGCTTTCATTCAGGCATGTCCAGTATCTTTACTCTGAGGATGAGCTCTTCCACTTCATGGACCTCGAGACGTACGAGCAGTATACAATTGGAGTAGACGAGATGGGAGATGCTCTGGACTACATAAAGGAGAACGAAGAAGTCGACCTTCAGTTCCACGAAGATAGGCCCATTGGGGTAGTACTTCCTAACACCGTAGTCCTTAAGGTAACCGATACGGCGCCAGCATACAAGGGCGATACGGTTTCGGGAAGCGGCAAGCCTGCCGTTCTTGAAACAGGGTTGAAGGTAACTGTTCCATTCTTCGTAGAGAATGGAGAACTGATTCGTGTGGACACTAGAACAGGCGAATATATCGAGAGAGCATAGAGAGAAAGGAGGGAGAATTATGGATTTTGAAGAGACTGATCTCGGCAGAATCGAGATATCAGAGGCTGTAATCCGGGATATCGCTATTCACTCCTACATAGAATTCCTAAAATTCGATCCGAAGGAAGCAAAAGCGCGGAGAGAGGCCAAGTCGACCGTAGATATCGATCTAGATGAGAAGGTCGATGGAACCAAGACAGTCAAGATAACTGTAAATACGAAAATCAAGTACGGCGTTTCGATACCCTCTTATGCCAGGAAGATGCAGGAGAAATTGAAGAACGACGTGGAGAGCTTCAGCGGCCTAAAGGTTGAAGACGTTTCCATAACGATTGAAGACGTATATGAAGAGGCTCAGAAACCTGCCGTGTTCGAAGAGGAAGAGGAGTCTGAGAACCCGGAAATGAAGCCCGAGCTTGAAGAAAGTAAGTCCGAGGAAACGGTCGAAGAGGCCGAAGACGAAGACAGAGAGAAAGAGGTTTGAAGAGGTGAAGGCAGGTCCAAACAATAGCAGACGAAAGATGAGAGAAATTGTTTTCAGCGCGATCTATCAATTCGACTTCAATGAAGATTTGGAGTCTTCATCGGACTATCTCGAACAGGAGCTAAGCTTCTTTTCGATGGAGATGGAGATGAAATTGAGAACACGAAAGTATTTCGACACCATTTTGAAGAATCGTGATGAGATAGACGACATAATAAGAAAACACCTCACCAACTGGACTTTCGAGAGACTTGCCTCTATAGACAAGAACGTCCTGAGGCTTGGAGCATACGAGATAATCTATGAGCCGGACATACCGATCGAAGTTACACTGAACGAATCAATAGACATCGCAAAGAAGTATGGTTCTGAACAGGGCGGCAAATTCGTTAATGGCGTTCTCGACAAAATCGCTCGAGAGTGCGCATCAACAGAGAAAAAGCATTTATAGGAGGATGTTTACATGCTGACTGATCTGGAGATAGCACAGAAAGCAGAATTGAAAGAAATAGACGAAATCGCCTCATCCGTCTCGATCCCTGACAAACATCTTAGAAGATATGGAAAGCACATCGCAAAGATCTCACACCAATATCTCAATGAGCTGCAGGACAAACCCGACGGAAAACTTGTTCTTGTGACAGCTATAAGCCCCACTAGCGCCGGCGAAGGGAAGACGACTACATCTGTTGGTCTGGCGATGGCCCTGAACAAGATAGGAAAGAAATCCTTTGTTACTCTCAGGGAACCGTCTGTCGGTCCGATCATGGGAATCAAGGGGGGAGCCGCCGGCGGCGGTTACTCTCAGGTGCTTCCTATGGAAGAGATAAACCTACACTTCACTGGCGATTTTCATGCGATCTCGCTGGCACATAATCTTCTTTCTGCAGTTATCGATGCGCACATAAAATTCGACAACGAACTCCGGATCGACCCGGCGCAGTTGTACTGGCCGCGAACCATGGATATGAATGACAGGGCTCTAAGACAGATAATCGTTGGCCTTGGAGGGTCGGCGAACGGCTATCCGAGGGAGGATTCCTTCGTAATAACTGCCGCCTCCGAAATTATGGCGATAATCTGTCTTTCGAAGAACCTGGTAGATCTAAAGGAACGGCTTGCCAGAATAATTGTTGGGAGAAGCTACGATGG
>WOZY01000011.1 GCA_011620045.1 Mesotoga sp. | reverse complement strand
ATTCTGGAATTCTTTTGTAGGGGCGAACGGCTGTTCGCCCGAAGAGGTTAACAGACAACTGCGTCTCACAGCGTTCAACGTGCAGCGAATAGCCGATCTTAAGTGCAAGATCCCGTGCAGTTACATCACGGGATGACCGTCTTTTTTTTACTTTTCGTCATTCTGACGAAGCTTCTGGTCAGAATCTCGGTCTTATCGATGAACGGGTTCTTGGTCTTGGACGGTTGACGGAGGACGGCTCTTCCCAGCGTACAGCGTACAGCAGCACCTTCTCATTACCCAGATCATCTTCTCCGGAGCTCGATCATCTTGTTCTTTAGTTTCAAAATCGCTTAGCATTATCAAATAACGACGGTTTCATAGATCTCTACGCTCTTGATCCTAAATCCCCGCTCGAGCGTGGATTAGAGTGCCGGCATTCAAATGAAGGATCTCCCTTTCGGGAGATCCTTAACCGATTTCGGAGTAAATGGAACGGTTTTGGAGCTGGCAGCCCCACGGGGAATCGAACCCCGACCTTCGGACTGAGAATCCGGTGGACTAGCCGTTATCCTATGGGGCCGAACAGAAATAATATATCATGCTCTCCCGCTTTTGTAAACTCCCCTGCTTAAGAGATATAATCATTTCGAGGAGGTGTTTCGGTGTTTATCAGACGGTGGTTTTCTCTGGACGCTAAAGCGAACGTTGTTATATGTCACGGGATTGGAGAGCATAGCGGGCGATACGACGGCTTTGCTTCTTATCTTAATAGGAGAGGCTTCGGTGTGTTCGCTGCAGACTTTGCGGGGCACGGCATGCAGGCAGGAACGAGAGGCTTCATCAAGTCGTTCGGTGACTTCACTTCCGCTGTCAAGCAGCTTGCGGACGGTGTGAAAAAGGTTCAGCCTGATCTTCCGGTCTTTCTTTTCGGCCACAGCATGGGCGGGCTTATTGCCACAAGGGTCGTTGAGGAGTATCCGAACTCCTTCAAGGCGGTCGCTCTAAGTGCACCGCATCTGTTTTCTGCAAAGGATTCTGTAAAGAATCTGCTCCCTCTGCTTTCCGTTATCAGAATAATTGCGCCGAAGATTACTTTCAGCAGTTCGTCTCGATTCACCCCTTCAGATCTTTCTCACAATGAAAGGGCCGTTAAGCGATACATCGAAGATCCGTATGTACACGACCGGGTGTCGCCGAATCTCTTCTTTGGTCTTGAAGAGAGTATCGAGATGGCGATGGCTAATGCAGGAAAGATCAAGGTCCCTGTCTTGATCGTCTACGGTTCGGCAGACAGGGTTGTCGACCCGGTCGGTGCTCAGGAGCTGTACGAGAAGATAGAAACCGAAAAGAGAATACTCGAGATCCCTGGCGGAAAGCACGAAATGTTTGCCGACGAAGAGAGGAGGCCCCAATTCTTTGGGGCGATCTCATCGTTCTTCTCAGAGCATGTCTGAGTGGATCTCAAGCCAGCGTCTTGAGACTTTTTCATCATGTCTGATCTGTTCTATCAGTTTGTCGAGGGATTCGAATTTTAGCTCCGGTCTAATGAATTCGAGGATTTCCAGCTCGAGCTTTCTGTCGTAGAGGTTTCCGGAATAGTTGAAGAAGTAGACTTCGTATTTGACTTCCTCCGATGTGTTTATAGTCGGCCTGAACCCCACATTCAGCAGGCCAAAGTAATCTCTTGAGTCTATTCGGGATCTGACAATGTAGACTCCTGATTTTGGAGTCACGAGTCTTTCGTTGCCCCTGTATATGTTTGCGGTCGGGAAGCCGATCTTCGACCCCAGCTGTTTGTCTCTGTAGACGATTCCCCTTATAGCGTAATTCTTCCCGAGGAGAGAGTTAGCCAGGGCGATATCGCCTTTGGCGAGAGCCTCTCTTATCCAGCTTGAGCTTATTCGTCTGTTGTCGTGCATTGCATCTGGGACTATCTCCACCCTGAAATCCCTCTCTTCAGAGAGCTTCTTCAGGAGGCCCACATTTCCTTTTGCACCGTTTCCGAAGGTGAAATCGCTACCGACGACAACGACTCTCACACCCTGCTTTATCAGGTTTGAAATGTAGTCTTCGGGCTCAAGATATCTTATCTCCGACATGTTGGCCGTCATTACCTTTTCGATGCCAGATGACAGAATCAGCTCGAGACGGTGAGTGACCGGGTAGATAATTCCGGGAAAATTCGGGAAGTAGTATCCCCAGGGATAGACAATCGAAATCGCGACACTCTGCAGGCCGAGATCTTCGGCAAGATCCACAGTCCTTTGCATGATTGCCCTGTGGCCGAGATGAACGCCATCGAAGTTGCCTATACAAGCTGCATACATATCAGGCACCGAGAACCTTCACGAGTCTTGCCACTCTCTCGACAGAGCCCCTCGTCAGGAGGGTCTTCACGAAGGAAGAGGTCCGTTCGGATCTCGCTATCGCGATGAGGCGCTCGTCGCTTCCGACAATGCGTATTATCTCATCCTTGGCAAACTTGCCCAGGATACCGGCAACTCCGCCGGCGTAGATCTGTCGGCCAAGCAGCACGTTGATGCTCTCGGAATCGTTAAGGAGTAGGCCGGGAAGAAAGTCAACCGCTTCTTCAAGCGGAATAATTGAGATCTGGGAGACATCGTCGATCTGAAAAGCGCTGTCGACTGAAAACCTTCCTTGCGAGACCCGGCGGAGGTTTATAGTAGTCGCTCCACAGCCGAGCTTATAGCCTATGTCCATCGCCAGCGACCTTATGTAGGTGCCCTTGGAGACTCTCGCAGTAAAGGTAATCCTGTCTCTCGAATAGCTTATGTCAGTCATTGAATACACTCTTACCGCTCTTGGCGGAAGGTTGATGATCTTTCCCTCCCGTGCAAGCTTGTAAAGTCTTTCTCCGTTGTGCTTTTTGGCGGAGTATGCGGGAGGCACCTGCAGATACTCCCCTTCAAAAGACTTCAAAACAGAAACAATCTCATCCTCGGAAAGCGCAGGAACTTCTCTCTCTTCAACCGTCTTTCCCGTATTGTCAAATGTGTCCGTTATTCGTCCCAGTTCGAGATCTGCCCTGTAGGTTTTGTCCATGTCTAGAAAGTACTCAAGCACTCTCGTCCCCTTCATCACACCGGCTATGAGGAGCCCGCTGGCAAAGGGGTCGAGTGTTCCCGCATGGCCTATCTTCTTTGTATTCAGTTTTCTGCGAAGAAGGTTGACAACATCGTGAGAAGTTACGCCGACTGGCTTGTCAACAAGTACGATTCCGTCACTCATTTTCGGTGTTGTTCTTCTCCTTTTCGATCTGCTCGAGCAGTTTTGCCACTCTCAAGCTTGCTTCAATTCCCGTGTCTTCCTTAAAGCGAATCTCGGGGGCCTTGAAAAGCCTGATGTTCTTTGCAATGGCAGTTCTAAAGAATCCCTTGTCTTCATTCAGTCTCTCAACGAGCTTCTTCTTCTTGTCGTCGGGGCCCATTAGACTCACGTACACGGTTGCGAACCGTTTGTCTTTGGTTAGCTCGACCCTGACGATGGAAGCCATGCCCAGTGATTCTTTTTCACTGGTGTAAGATGATAGAG
>WOZY01000217.1 GCA_011620045.1 Mesotoga sp. | reverse complement strand
GATCAGCGAATCCAAAGAGCTGCTTAAAAAGCTGTTGTTAAGAAGGTGATTAGATGTGGAAGTATTTCCTGCCAACAAAGATTTTCGCCGGAATCGAGATAATAACTAAGAATGCCGAGTTACTGAGGGAAGTTGGAACAAATGCATTCTTAGTTACCGGAAAATCGTCCGCCAAGAAATGCGGGGCGCTGGATGAAGTACTCACCGTACTAAGGGGTCTGGATATTCCGTACTTTGTATTTGATAAAGTTGAAGAAAACCCGTCGTTCGCAACGATCGAAAAAGGCGGAAGAAAGCTCTCGGCCAATGGATGTGATTTTGTGATCGCAATCGGTGGAGGGAGTCCCCTAGACGCCGCCAAAGCGATCTCAGTAATTGGAAGGAACAGCGAATACAATTGCAGAGATCTGTACACTGGACAACATCTTCCTGCCTTTCCGATAATCACAATTCCTACTACATCTGGCACAGGCAGTGAAGTTACACCATACTCCATTCTAACTGACGGCGAAGGAACAAAGAAGGGCTTCGACATGCCCTCAACGTTTCCCTACATCTCCTTTCTCGATCCAAGGTACACTGTCACGATGCCCACAGACGTAACAGTTGCAACTGCACTAGATGCACTATCTCATTCAGTGGAGGGAGAGGTAGTTAACAAAGGGAAAAATCCACTTGTTAGGACGCTTTCCAGGGAGGCAACTGGAATAATCAAGGACTTGCTTGGAAAAGTCCTAATGAACGAAGACAACGTCCCTTTGAGAGGGCAGTTACAGTATGCTGCCACAATAGCAGGAATAGTGATTGCTCATACAGGAACAACGGCTGTTCATGCAGCCGGTTATCCCCTTTCATCCTTCAAAGGGGTGAAACACGGAATGGCTAACGCACTTATGTTGGTCAAAATATTCAGGAGGATTGCTGAAGCCGATCCAGAGAGAATAGCCAGTGCTATCGCACCTTTTGAAGATCTTGATGAGCTTAACGCTTTCCTGAAGAAGTTCGGTGTGGAAAGGGTTGCTCTAAGAATTTCAGATGAAGAAATAGAGAAGTGGTCAAAACAGACAGCGAAAGCGTCTCATTTGAAAAAGACACCCGGCAATTTCGATGAGCAGTTCTTTGCAGAGCTGTACAGGGAGATAAAGAGCGATTGAGCTCCAGAGTGATTCTCAGAAGATCAATAAAAAGGCGGATTGCATTCGGTCATCCGTGGGTTTATGACAACGAAATAGATACGAGTGACGCTCCTGAAGACGGATCCATAGTCGATGTCTTTACCCATTCCGGTCAGTTTTTGGGTAGGGGTTATTACAACTCAGGTTCCACGATCAGAGTGAGGCTTCTGACAAGGAGAAATTGCAAATTTGACGTCGATTTCTTCTCAAGAAAGATAGAAAGGTCTGCCTCTCTGAAGTCTTCACTATTGAAAACTAGTGATGCCATGAGAATCGTTTTCGGTGAGGCAGATGGACTTCCAGGATTGATTGTGGACAGGTTTTCGGGGTGGCTCGTTGTTCAATTTAACACACTCGGCATAGCACGCTTGAAAGATGTGATAGTTGAAGCCTTGATCTCAGTCTTGAAACCGAAGGGGATATTCGAAAAGAGCGAGGGAATCTCCCTCACCAAAGAAGGCCTGGAAGCAAGAGAAGATTGGATTTACGGAAGTGGACCGGAGCTTCTCCCCTTTTCCTTAGATGGAATCACTTTCTTTGCCGATACTAAAGGTCAGAAGACCGGGTTTTTCCTCGATCAAAGAGAAAATGCAGAGAGATTGTCTCACTATGCGACCGGCCGAGATATACTCGACGTATTTTCTTATACGGGCAATTTTTCGTTCCACTGCATAAAGAAGGGAGCACGAAGAGCAACTCTGGTTGACACTTCGGAAAGGGCTCTATCAGTTGCCAGGGAAACGGCAGAAGCAAATCGATTTACGGCCAGTTGTGAATTTGTGAGGGCAAACGCCTTCGATTATTTGAGAGCTGCTGGTCTCTCAAGAAGCGATCTTGTAATAATTGATCCTCCGGCAATGGCAAAGACTCCGTCATCGAAGAGGAGTGCACTGAGAGGATATAAGGAACTCAACCTGCGGGCAATGAAAATCCTGGAGAATCAAGCCCTTCTTGCATCTTCTTCGTGTACTCAAATCGTTTCAGAAGAAGATTGGTCTCGGACTGTTAATGACGCTTTTCACGACAGCAAGAAAGTTGGTGTAATTGTATTCAGAGGAGGTCAGCCCCTAGATCATCCCGAGGTAAGCTCGATCTTCGAAACTAAGTATTTGAAATTCTGCCTGTTCCGTATCTTTCAACTGGCAGATTACTGAACGGCTGGTAGGATACCGTCGAAGTGTCAATGTAATGCTATAATTCAGAAAAGTCTAACGGCTGGAGGTAGATAGATATGGCCAAAGTATACGTTGTGACTTCCGGAAAAGGGGGAGTCGGCAAGACGACAATCACGGCCAATATAGGTTGTGCTCTTGCTAACAAGGGGGCTAAGGTCTGTCTTATCGATGCAGACATAGGCCTTAAGAATCTTGATATCGCGCTGGGCCTTGAAAATAGAGTTGTTCATACAATTCTAGATGTTGCGAATGGTAAAGTAACGGCTTCCGAAGCGCTGGTGAGGCACAAGCAGATCAAAGGGCTATATCTACTTGCAGCCTCTCAAATAGCAACGAAAGAGATGCTTTCCCCAGAAGATATGAAGAAGATGATCTCAGAACTTTATCCGAAGTTTGATTACATTATTGTCGATTCTCCTGCAGGAATTGAGAGAGGGTTTAGAAATGCAATCGCTGCAGCTGAAAAGGCCTTGATAGTAACCACTCCTGAACTGCCCGCAATTACTGACGCGGATCGTGTCATCGGACTTCTTGAAAACTCTGGAATGCAGGAAGCAAATATCAGGCTAGTTATAAACCGATTCAAAGTTCAGATGGTCAAACGCGGTGATATGCTTACTAGGGAGGATATCCAGGGGAATCTCGCAATAGATTTGATTGGGATCATCCCTGAAAGCGATGAAGTGATTGTGGCCACAAACAAAGGCGTGCCAGTTATCCTGAACGGAAACGGTGAAGGAATCGGAAAGGTCTTCGAGAACATTGCTTTGAGGATGAATGGGGAGCCCATCCCTGTCGAGCAGGATATCCTTGAGCATGGATCGAAAGGGTTCCTTGAATTCCTGAAGCACATCTTCAGAAGAAATTAAGAGGGAGTTGAAGTGTATGTTCTTTGGACTTTTCAGGAAGAAGAAAAAGACTGAGGGAAGCAGAAAAGAAGCAAAGGATAGACTTGATTCCATAACCGGTGGCAGGAGATACTCAGTACCGGTGAGAGAGGTAATACCGCAGGACATTCTTCAAAACAGCGGCAAAGATATGGTACATCAGATAAAGACCTATGTCGCCGATAAATACAAGGTGAAGGAAGAGAATGTCAAGGTTCAGCTTGAAGAGCACAACGGTTATGTGGTTATCATCACAAACGTTGTTTTCCACTGATTTGCCATGAGATACTCAGTCAAGACAAGCCTTAGGAAC
>WOZY01000133.1 GCA_011620045.1 Mesotoga sp. | reverse complement strand
GTTGTTGACGCATCTTCCCCCGACAGAATCGGCAAGTTTGAAGAGTTTCTAAAGAAGGGCGTCACCTCAATAGTGATCGATCATCATGCCACAAACACTTACTTCGCAAATGAATGCTGGGTAGATGCTTCATATTCGTCGGCTGCTCAGATGATTCTCGACCTCCTCAAACTCATGGATGTTGAATATGACAGCGATCTTGCCCTGATGAACTACCTTGGGATAGCGACGGATACAGGATTTTTCAGATATTCTAACGTGGATAGCTCGGTCTTTGAGGCTGCGGCTGAACTCGTAAAGTTGGGTGCCGATCCCGCCTTTGTTGCAACAACGATTCTGGAGACCAGAAAGATCGAAGAACTGTTCTTAGAGAGAGACGCAATCGATAACATCAAATTGATTTCAGAGAACAGGTTCGCCTATTCTTATCTCACTCTAAAGGATTTTGAGAGGCATTCTCTCACCGAAGACGATTTCACGGGATTTGTTGGTGAGTTGAGATCTATCGAAAGCGTTGAGGTTGCCCTCTTTGCTTCAGAAGCCGGTAACGGCCAGGCCCATGTCTCTATGAGATCTAAGAGATATTTCGATGTAAGCGAGATTGCGGTCGCGTTCGGAGGCGGAGGACATCAAAAGGCTTCAGGCTTCACTCTCAATTATGAAGGCGATCTGAAAGAGGCTCTCGCTGAGGTCGTCGAGATGATCGATTCCAGACTTCGAAATGAAACAGATTAGGCGATCAACCTCGCAAGAAGCTGTATAAACTGTGTTATTGGCCACATTATCAACTGGATTATACCCATGAGAGACAAAACAAGAAGAGTCAGTATTCCGTAGAGCTCATACTTAACCAGCCAATTGACCTGGCTTTCGGGAACGAGCACAGTAACTACATTCGCTCCATCTAGCGGTGGTATTGGAATTAGATTGAACAGAGCAGTGTTAAGATTGATCACCATTGTCCAGTAAACAACATCCGCGATGTAACTGGCAGGAAATGAACTGAGACTATCCGGCAAGAAAGTTGAGTACTGGTAAAGACTGGAAAGATAGAAGAGCAGACCTGCAATAAGGCCTAACGAGAAATTAGCAATAGATCCTGAGATGGAAGTCAGTATCGCTTTGAAAACCCCGGCTCTTCTCAATTTCCAGTAGTTTACGGGAAACGGTCTTGACCAACCAAACTTAAAAAAGTAATACATCAGAAGGCCGACCGGATCTATTCTCCTGATGAATCCCGGTTCTCCCCATTCTGGTTTTATTGCTTCGAATTTTCTTGCGGTTATAAAACGAGCATACTCATGGGAGAGTATTGTCGCAGCAATGGCGGGAGTTAGACAGAAGAAATTCCTCATCATCTCAAGCATCTTGACCATCCCTTCCCGAAAGAACGACCGTTATCTCACCCTTCAACTCACTAGCTCCAAATCTCTCAATCGAATCAGAAACTCTCCCAAAGAATGATTCCTGGAAAAGCTTAGTCATCTCTCTTCCAACGAAGACCTCTCGATCGCCAACTATTTCAAGGAGATCACGCAAGGTCTCGTTCAGTCTGAATGGGGACTCGAAAAAGACTATAACACTCTCAGCATAAAGTCCTTGTGCAATCTTTCTGAAGATTCTTCTGCGATTCTTTCCTCTCGGAAGGAAGCCAAGAAAAGTGAAGTGACTTCCTGGAAAGCCACTAATCGCAAGCGCAGATGAAACGGCACTGGGACCAGGGGCGATGTCGACTTTGAATCCTCGCTCGCGACAAATCCTAACAATTCGGGCTCCTGGATCCGAAATCACGGGCATTCCAGCATCACTAGAAAGAGCGATTTGCGCTCCCCCTTCTAAACGCTCAATCACGAACGGCACTCTTTCCTCCTGGTTATGCATGTTCAGAGAGACGACCTCTTTCTTGGATATTCCAAGAGCAGAGAGTAATGCCCTCATTCTCCTTGTATCTTCTGCGAGGATCACATCTGCAACTCCCAGTATCTTCCTGCCTCTCACTGTCATGTCTTCCAGATTGCCAATTGGAGTTCCGACAATCCAGAGCTTCCCAGCATTTTCCGTCACTTTGAACCTCCGAGCGGGGACTTTGAGGCCATTCCAACTCTCCTTGGAAATTCTCGCGGTGTTTCAACTTCCTTCTCATAGACTACCAAGAACCGAGCAGATCCGTCTGAAAGGCAATACTCCTTCTCTTGCGATAGTCTAAGTCCAAGCCTCTCTTCTGCAACACTTGCGAATCTTCTCTCCTCATTCCAACCAGGACCTTTGTAGAGAAAAATGCTGCCTCCAATTTTCACCAGTGGGGCTGCGAGCTCCATGGAAACATCACATCTCGCTACTGCTCTGAGAAAGGCCGAATCAAAATTCGCTCTCGAGGAAAGAGCGAATTCTTCCGCTCTGGCCGTCTTCACTGTAACATTACTGAGTTCCATCTCACGAGCAAATCTTTCGATCTCTTGAGTCTTCTTTCGAATCGAATCCATAAGCAGCCAACTTGATTTGGGGAAAACCGCTGCCAGCACTAGACCGGGAATCCCGCCACCGCTTCCGATATCCACATAACTGCCCGTCAACATAGCGTTGGTAAATGGGATCAGAACATCCTCGAGGTGCACTGTCACTGCCCTTTCGAATGTCCTCACAGATGTAAGATTATGGGGAGAAGAAATCATTAGCTCTATAAGCCTCTTGCATTTCGAGAGAAGAGACGGTTCAAACGATTCAAATGAGAACATTATGCCTCATTCCTTTTCGATGCAAGCGTATGCCTCATGGTTGTGAATTGACTCCTGACTGATCACTTCAACCCTGTACCAGTCGATACGATCATCCTCTTGAAGAAAGAGAACGACCTCTCGGGAAAGATCCTCTACAAACCGCGGGTTATCGTAAGAGTGTTCGGTAATATATTTCTCGTCTTCCCTTTTTAGAAGAGAATAGATTGGAGCGCTCGAAGACTTCTCGACGAACTCGATTATTTCTTCAATCCATACAAGAGAATTCATTCTGACGGAGACAAAGACTTCTGCCCTTTGATTGTGAGCTCCTCTGTCACTTATCTCCTTTGAACAGGGGCAGACGGTCATAACGGGGACCTTGACTCCAAGAATGAAGTCAAATGCCCCATCCTTCATAGTATTGAAAGAGCATCCGAATGAACTGAAACTCTCACTGCCACTTACCGGAGCATTCTTCCTGATGAAATACGGAAACTCAACCTTAATGTGTGCAACATCTGCTTTAAGTGATTCTCTCATGTCATCAAGAATCGACTCCATATTCCTCGGGGTGATTTTTCTGTGGTGCCTTTCCAGAACTTCCACAAATCTAGACATGTGAGTACCCCGAAAATCCTTTGGCAGATCAACAAAAAGGTCGAACTTCCCAACTGTCTGCTGTGTCCCAAATTTCCTGTCCAAAACAACTATGGGATACTCGATTGACTTTATCCCAACCATATTGATCTTTATGTTCCTCTTGTCCTTATCATTCTGAACGTCTCTCAAGATCTAACACCCCTTGAATCTGAAGTATCAAAGAGGTATAATCAGCTAAGTGGAGGCGTATCCTAATTGGCTAAGGAGCCGGTCTCGAAAATCGGTGGGGTTGACG
>WOZY01000060.1 GCA_011620045.1 Mesotoga sp. | reverse complement strand
GGGCCTTCCCACCGCTCCCGGAACGATAATCATGTAGACTCCATAGAGATCGGCCACGTAGCGAGAAACTCGACGAACGTAATCGATTGCGTTCTCTTGTGAATCTGATGAAGTGCTCGAGAGATCCCTTTCGGGTGAAAACATACCGCAGGCTCCGGAAACTCTTATTCCGTAGCTCTCAAGGGCTCGTTTCATCCTTTCCTTCGGAATCGACGTGTCGCCCTTTATCTCGACATACTCAAGGCCGTTTCTCCGCAGTCTTTCGAGCGAATCTTCGATCGGTTCGGTACCAAACATCCAGATACTCCACGAAAGGGAAAGCCTGCGTTCAAATCTCGCGGGTCTTCTTTTCTTTTCCAGGACGAACTTCTTCTCAATCTCCTGATTGATCAAGACATAGTTCTGCGGTTTCATGAGTTCTCCTCGCTTACGGTTTGAGGCTTTATCTTCTCCTTCTTTTTGTAGGAACTCAGTACACTCACTGCAAGGGAAGCTATTATAAGCACACCGAAAGTTACTGTCTGGAAGTAAGGGTTCACCCTAAGCATATTGAGTGAATTAGATATTATTCCCATCAGTAGAACGCCAAAGAAGGTCCCGATTATCCGGCCCTTTCCTCCCGAAAGGGGAGTGCCTCCAATAACGACGGCTCAGATCGCCTTAAGTTCGGTTCCACTCCCCGTTGAAGGTTGGGCGGCTCCTATTCTTGAGAGTAAAACCATTGAGGCAACACCTATAAACAACCCGTTAAGTGCAAAGGCAGTAAGCTTTGTTTTGTTGACGGAAATACCGGATAGGAAGGCGGCCGATGGATTGCTTCCGACTGCATAAGTTCGTCTTCCAAGCTTCGTATACGACAACATGAAGTGCATCACAATGTACGCGGCGATACTAATCAGGAAGCTCAATGGAACGATTTGCCAGAGTCTGAAAGTACCAATAAACTCAAATTGACCGTATATTGTTTGAAATGACCCCTTGGTGATTGCAAGGGCAACTCCTTGAAAGACACTGATGAAGGCTAGTGAAGTAATGAACGAGGGAGCCTTGAACGCTCTCGCAGTTATTCCAACTAATAGGCTATTGAAAACAGCCAGAGCTATTCCAAAAAGGACAGCGAGAAGGTAACCGTACCCCGCTTTAATCATCATTGCCATAACAACAGAGGAAAGACCGATATTCGCTCCGACTGAGATGTCTATCTCACCGGAAATTATCAGCAAAGTCATCCCCGAAGAAACGATACCCAGAACGGCTATCTGTTCAAGAATGTTCATCACATTGCTTGTTGTAAAGAATCTTGGGTTGACCAGGCCTGTGATTATGGCTATTGTCACTTCTGCAATGAGCAGATAGAACCACTGACTCTTGAGAATCGAGCTTCTTTTTCTCGAAAGAATTCTTCTTTTCTGCACCATCGTGTCATCCTTACTCATTATCGTATTCCCTCCTGCGAGCTCTAGACACCTATGAAGCGTTTTATCATATCTTCTTCTTCTATGTCCTTGTTTTGTACAATATCGACCAATCTTCCGTTCCTCATGACCCCTATCCTGTCGCTCATCGAAAGCAGTTCAGGCATATCGGATGAGATCATGATTATGCATTTGCCTCGTTCGGCAAGCTCAATGATTAGCTCATAGATCTGCTCTCTCGCTCCAATGTCTACGCCTTTTGTCGGTTCATCGAATATATAGACATCCGAGTCGTCAATCAGCCAGCGACCAATAATAACCTTTTGCTGATTCCCTCCGGAAAGCTCCTCGATCTTTTGCGACTTGTCCTGTGCTGCAACAGAGAGCTTGTTAACAATGTCATCGGTAAGTTTTTCTTCTTCCTTGCGATCGAGAAGAAAGCCCTTGAAATTCTCGCTGTGCACAAGAGCAGTATTCTCAACGATATCTCTACCCCCGAGCATGGCCAGTTTTTTTCTATCCTCAGTAATCAAGGCGATTCCGTGTTTGACAGCGTCCTGCGGAGACTTTATCTTCAATTTCTTGCCGTTGAGAAATATCTCTCCTTCATCGGCCTTGTCTGCTCCGAAGAGAATATTTACCAATTCACTTCTCCCCGATCCGACCAGTCCCCCAATTCCGAAAACCTCCCCCTTCCTTACTGAGAAAGTGACATTGTCTACTACTCCCCGGCTGGTAATGTTTTTTACTTCAAGAGCAACATCGCCAATATCAACTTTCTTTCTTCTGTAGAACAGTGAAGCATCTCTTCCCACCATTTTTCTAATGATCTCTTCAACGGTTATGTCTTCAATTGAGAAAGTGCCCATACTTCTCCCATCCTTCAGGACCGTAACTCTGTCTCCTATTTCGAAGATCTCTTCAAGGTAATGAGATATGTATATGATACCGATACCGCGATCTCGCAGATTTCTTACGATCTTCATGAGAGCCTTCGTTTCGTCCATTCCCAGAGAGCTTGTCGGTTCATCCATTATTAGAACCTTCGCGTCTCTGTAAAGAGCTTTGACAATCTGAAGCATCTGCTTCTGAGAAGCGGAGAGCGCTTCAACCAGAACGTCGGTCGGGAGGTGCATCTTCAGAGTCTCGATAATTTCATTCACTTTCTTCGTCTGCTTCTTGCTGTCAACAACAAAGGGAAGTCTTCCAGTTAACTCATCGCCGAGATAGACATTATCGGAAACGGTAAGAGAGTCCACCAGTTCGGCATCCTGATATATTGTAGATATGCCCATTTCTATCGACTGGCGCGGAGTTAGGCCCTCGACTTGCTTGCCATCGATCTTAATCAGCCCGGCCTCGGGTGAAATCGCTCCGGAAAGAATCTTGATCAGTGTAGATTTTCCTGCCCCATTCTCTCCAACCAGGCAGTGCACCTCTCCCGGAAGAAGCTCAAATGATACATCATCAAGTGCCCTGTGGTTTCCGTAAATCTTTGTGACCTTCTCCATTTCGACTATCGGATTTTTCTGCATATCTTTTCACCCTTATTAAAAGATTATCTAAAAGGGGGATGAAGAGCTCAGCTCTCATCCCCCCTGGAATCTCAATTCTGTATCAGTAAAGCGAATTGTATTGCGGGAAGTACTCTCTTGTCAGATCTATCCAGACTGGATCGACATCCCAGGGAACTACCTTTGTCTTATCATCTATCGTTTCGGGAGTGATCGGAGTGTTGGGTAGGAGAATCTGTTGATTCAGATCGGTTATAAGTCCCTGAGTGTACGCGTGTAGCGCAAGGAAGGATACGAATCCTTCCCAACCAGGTGAAGTAGAAATTGAGTAATCGATGCTTCCATCTTTGATAAGCTCAATTCCGTAAGGCGCGCCATTTGTTGTGATTACCCTGATCGGGTTGTTTAGCAGACCTCTTGTCTTCAACATTCTGACAACTGCGGCCGCCATTTCCTCATTGAAGATGAAAAGGTTGGAGAATTCGTAACCGGACTCGATCAAATCCTGGGCCTGATCAACAGCAACCGTCGGAGTGTACTGACCATCTCTGATTGCAACGATCTCGTTCTTTCCCAGTTCTTTTACCTTCGGTTCGAAAGTGTTTCTGAACATCTGAACGGGAACGTGTTCGAAAAGTCCCATGATGCATGCGATGTTTTCACCAGGGTAGTTGTCTGCGATGTAG
>WOZY01000036.1 GCA_011620045.1 Mesotoga sp. | reverse complement strand
ATTGGAACATATGGACATGGGCTGAAATCCAGCTTTCCAGTGTCTGGGATAGAAAGGCTTCTACATATGCATATTGACTATAGGATAGCGCTGCAACAAACACGGAGCAGGGAATTATTTCTCCTGATGCCGCATCGTTGATAGGTATTGTTTGCCCAGCCCAATCAACTTCAGTTTGTTCTCCCGGCTTTCTTGGAACATGCATCGAGGCACGTTTTTTCTGAGCGAACTTCTGGTAATGATAACAAAACTGTGAATACATAAGCGGAAGGTCTTTTCCCCTTCGGCATTCTTCGCAGTACTCAGTCCACAGGAGTTTGAGCGTAACTCCCTGCTTTGCCAGTTCTTTGTGGATGTACTCAAGGTCCGGCATCTTTCGGTTTTCCGAAGGTGTCTTTGGGAAGAGCTGCTTGTCTAAGACACCGTCGGTAGTGCCTTCAGGAAGAGGCCAGGTAATACGTAATTCACCCGCCCTTTCAAGAACTTTCGCAACAGTATTGCGAGAGCATTCGCAGCTCAAGGCAATATTCCGTTGACTGATTCCTTGGCTGTAGAGCCGAAGGATCTCTCGGTATTTGGTCATAGTATGACCTCCTGTAAATGGATTTTCACCGTAATCGGTGATCCTCCATTTTACCCGATATTTTTGGAGCGGCTCTCAGTTCTGGAACTGTGGCTCAGTTGGCCCGGAGGGGTGGCTCAGAATAACCGGAACGGTGGCTCAAAGTGGTGCGGATTATCCAATAAATCCACTATGAGCCTAGAAACATTACCAAAAGAGATACTCGATGATATAGAACTAGCGAAAAGCATTATATTAGAGGCTGGTGCAGAAGAAATCTATATTTTCGGATCAATTGCTAATGGACAGTTCAGTGATGAATCAGATTTAGATATAGGAATAATCGGACTGGAGAAAAAAAGGTTTTTCCAAGTTTATGGGGAGCTTATTAGTCGTTTAAAGCGCCCAGTAGATATAATCGGGTTGGATTATAACACAGAATTCTCACACCAGGTAAAAAATGAAGGAAAACTCATTCGGGTTGCATAATTGAAGAATATAGAATTTGAATTTACCCAGATAAAAGCAGAGTTAGAAATAATAACAATGCTGAAAGTTGTGAATGATCAGAATGGGCTTGATAAAATCCAATTGCGTGCAGCTGCAAGTAGCCTTCATTCAATCTACAATGGAATTGAGAAAATAATTTATCAAACGTTGAAGGATAAGAACATATCCATCTCGCCGACTGAGAAATGGCATTCACGATTAATCGAAATCGCTTTAAAAGAAAGAATACTGCAAGAAAGAGAATTTGAAATGTTGAAAGAATATATGGGTTTCCGACATTTCTTTCGACATAATTATGGATTTATGCTGGATGCGGAATTAATTAAACCGTTGCTCGATAATGCTGCTTCTTTGGTCAATCAATTAGAGAAGCAATTCCTTTAATCGGTTCGGTTTATAACCAGCAATTGGAGCAGATGTGGCTACTGTCATGGTTTGTGCATCAGGCGCGAACGGGGAACAATAGTTTTGAGTTGTTCTGGTGAATAAGTGGAGTTATACTGCAAGAGAGTTGCAGCACAAACACATGCCAGCTTAACGCCACACAGCTCAATTGGATGTTAGTGCGCCAAGCTAAGCTTGGAGCTTCTTATAAAGTGAAAGTCTTTATTGGGTAGGGTCTAACCAACCACCCATACCGAGTGTTGCGGTTATTGAGGATGTCATGAAACATGGCAGAACGATATAGCCGAAGCGTACACAGGGAACTCTGTAGGCCGCAAGGAAGGCCGTACTTCCTGAGGTGCTGGTACAGCCCCGTGATTACTTTCTTGAGAAATCGAGAAATCCAGTCGGCGACGCCTTTAACGTAGCGGAAGCCAATATGGTGTATTTGAGATGGTAAGAATACTTCAGGCTGGCGGGGTCATCAGGCAGTGGCATGTAGAGAGAGAAGTTCTGGGAACTTGGGAGACCCTTAATGTTCCTGTAGTCAACCTTTTCATCGGGTGCCAAACCGGGCGCTTAAAGGACATTGGTGCTGAAAAGGAATCCACCGATGGAGAAGGTTGGCGGAAAAGGTAGATGAAGCAACCTCATGGGAAGCGGATTCGATGACATTAAGGGAGTCAGACCAGCTCATAGTACTCTGAGACGGTAGGGCCGATCACATGGGGAAGGGGCTGGCGGAAATACGCAGCTGATAAAGGAAACACGAGCCGGATATGAAAGACTGGGAAATTGTGCAAACCTCACTGTCAGGAATAGCAAAGAAGGCGGAAAGATGCCCAAACTACCGATTTAGAAATCTCTTTGGGATGCTTAACGAAAGAATGCTCAGGGATAGCTGGGACTGGATGAACAAGAAGGCTGCCTGTGGAGTTGATGGAGAGAGTGTAAGAGATTTCGAGAAGAATCTTGATGAAAACATCAGGGAATTAGTGGATGAGTTGAAAACTGGCAGGTACAAAGCGCGCTTGGTCCGGAGGAAGTATATCCCCAAAGGGCAAGGGAAGATGCGACCATTGGGTATTCCGGTGGTGAGAGATAAGCTGGTACAACAAGCCGCTAAACGTATTCTTCAGGCAATCTATGAGCAGGATTTTATGCGTTGCAGTTACGGTTACCGTCCGAATCTGGGCGCCCGGGATGCAGTCAGCAAACTGACTGTAAAGTTGCAATTCGGAAATTATCATCATGTTGTAGATGCCGATATCAAAGGTTTCTTTGACAACATGGACCATGATTGGTTGATGCGAATGTTGGAAGAGCGAATCGATGATAAACCGTTTCTGAGATTGATTAAAAAGTGGCTGAAAGCCGGAATCCTGGAGGAAGACAGAAGAAGCATAGTGAAGCCTGGCAACGGAAGCCCGCAGGGTGGGATCGTGTCACCAGTGCTTGCTAACATGTATCTGCATTATGCCATTGACCTGTGGTTTCACAAGGTTTACCTGAAAGGGTGCAAAGGCGAAGGATGTATGATCCGCTATGCTGACGATGGCGTCTGGGCGTTCGAATATCAAGAAGATGCTGATAGGTTTTATGAAACCTTGAAGCTCAGGTTGAAGAAATTCAAGCTGGAATTGTCAGAAGAAAAGAGTAGTATAATCAAGTTCGATAGGCACAAACCTGAAGAGCGATTCTGTTTTCTCGGTTTTGAGTTCTACTGGAGCCGTGACAGAAAAGGACGTCCGCATGTAAAGAAGCGGACTTCACGTAAGAAATTACGTCAGAGTATCAGGAATGTCAATGACTGGTTAAAAAATAATCGGAGCCTGGTGTTGAAGGATCTCTTCCGACGACTGAATTCAATGCTCCGTGGCTACTTCAATTATTATGGTATAATTGGGAATTACAATAGTATTCATGAATACCACTGGCATGTTGTATTCTACTTGAGGAAATGGCTGAGTCGAAGAAGTCAGAGAGGACAGCTCAGTTGGGAAAAGATGAAAAGATTGACAGAACGGTTTAAACTGGTGGGGCCATCAATTAACGAGAAAGGCGGCCGCCGAATGGTGAAGAAGGTATTGATCTACTAATACGGAAGCGAGTATTTCTGAGGAGCCCGGTGCGGTAGTATCGCACGCCGGGAAATGCCGATATCGGCATTTCC
>WOZY01000158.1 GCA_011620045.1 Mesotoga sp. | reverse complement strand
CATTTTCCAAGGAAATCGATTTCTGTTTAGAGTTTAGAGATCGCCCAAAGCAGATGGAATAATTGCTTCTTCTCTGAATGAACACTTTTATCTTGATTGTGAAATGCCAAAGCTCTATGGATTCTGTTGCCTTATTCGGCAGTTTCCATTAATACTAGCATGTTATAATCCATCTAAATTGCTTTAGTCAAGCTTCATCATCGCTTCGGGAGGTAACATATGTACGATTTCAGGGTGATTGAAAAGAAATGGCAGGATTACTATGCGAAAGAGAAGCCGTTTAACATAGATCTCAAGAAAGCGGAGAAGCCTTTCTATAATCTCATGATGTTTCCATATCCCTCCGCTGCCGGTCTCCACATAGGCAATATGTTCTCCTTTATTGGCTCGGATGTATATGGAAGGTTCATGAAGCTAAAGGGCTACGATGTCTTCGAACCGATCGGTTTCGATGCTTTTGGTATACATAGTGAAAACTATGCCTTGAGAGTTGGGAGACATCCTGCTGAACTCACTCCGAAAAGCATAGAGTACTTCAGAGAAGAGCAGCTTAAGAAGATAGGGAATATCTTCGATTGGAACAGCGAAGCGATAACTTCCTCTCCAGAGTACTACAAGTGGACGCAGTGGATATTCATCCAGTTGTTCAAGAACGGGCTGGCGGAAAAACGGGCATCAAATGTAAACTGGTGTCCATCGTGCAAAACGGTGCTTGCCGATGAACAGGTTATCGATGGTCGTTGTGAAAGGTGTAGCAACGAAGTTGAAAAGCGTGAGATGAGTCAGTGGTTCTTCAAAATCACAGAGTACGCAGAGAAACTACTGTCTAACCTGGAGAAGCTTGACTGGACGGATACAACTAAGAATCTTCAGCGGGCCTGGATAGGTAAATCTTCCGGAGCCACGATATCTTTTGAAGTATCTGGAATGAATGAGCAGATAGATGTGTTCACAACCCGTCCAGATACAATATTTGGAGTAACTTACATAGTTGTAGCTCCTGAATACGGCCTGGTGAACAAGCTAATCACGCCCTCGACACTGGAGACCTTCGAAAACTTCAAAGAAGAAGTCAAGAACATGGATCTTGCTACAAGAACATCTATTTCGCGCCCCAAGAATGGAATATTCACCGGTTCTTACGCCATTCACCCTCTTACTGGTGAGGAGCTTCCAATTTGGATAGGAGATTACGTGCTGGCAGAATACGGTACGGGTGCTGTTATGGCCGTCCCGGCGCACGATGAGAGAGATTATGTCTTTGCGAAGAAGTATGGATTGGAGATAAGACAGGTCATAGAATGTGATCCCTCGCAATTGCCCTATACTGAGAAGGGAAAAATGATCAACAGCGGAAAGTATTCGGATATGCTCAGTGTTGACTTCATCGACAAGATAGATGAAGTGAGCGACAGTATAAAAGGTTCGGTAAATTACCACCTTCACGATTGGTGTATCTCGAGACAACGCTACTGGGGTCCTCCTATTCCTGTTGTCTACTGTGAGAAGTGTGGAACGGTTCACGTCCCTGAAGATGAACTGCCCGTAATGCTGCCAAATACTGATGACTATATACCTGACGGCAGCGGGAAATCACCTCTTGCGAAGAATCTCGAGTTTGTTAACACAACTTGTCCTGTTTGCGGAGGGCCTGCCAGAAGAGAGACCGATGTTTCCGACAACTTCCTGGATTCAGCATGGTATTACCTGAGGTATCTTTCGCCGAATAATGAAGGTGCACCCTTTGATAATGAGCTCGTTGACAAATGGTGTCCTGTCGATATGTATATCGGTGGAAATGAACACGCAACTCTTCACCTTATGTATTCAAGGTTTCTGGCAATGGCGCTTCATGATATGGACTTGCTTCCCTTTGAAGAACCGTTCGCATCTTTTAGAGGTCACGGTCTTATCATAAAAGACGGCGAGAAGATGTCGAAATCGAAGGGGAATATTGTCAATCCCAATGAGTATTTCGAAAGCCATGGAGTAGATTCACTAAGAACATACCTGATGTTTATGGGAACATTTCTCGAGGGTGGTGATTTCCGAGACAGTGGAATGGACGCGATGAGAAGATTTCTTAATCGTGTTTGGGACATTGCAACTATGCCTGAAGGTAAGAGTTCGACGGAGTTGAAGATCAAGATGGCCGAGACTGTGGAAAAGGTAGAGTATTCAGTCAAGAATATCAAGCCGAACACTGCAATTGCGGCTATCATGGAGTTTGTTAATGAGGCTTCGAAGGAAACATGCATCGAAAGGCAGCTTGTCGTTGATATGGCGAAGCTTCTGTCACCTTTTGCCCCTTTCATCTGCGAAGAGATATATAGCATGAAAGGCGGGAAGATGAGGACTATTCTTGAAGATGGTTTCCCCTCTGGCTATGAAAAATACGCTTCTCTGGCGAAGACGGAACTGCCAGTTCAGATTACAGGTAAGATGAGGGGAAAGGTCGTGCTTCCTCAGAACGCATCCCAGGAAAAGGCAATGGAAGCGATTTTGGCCGACGAAAAACTCTCAAAAATGCTTGAAGGAAAGTCAATAAGAAAGATCATCTACGTTCAGGACAAGATAATCAATATAATTATTTGAGTGTAGTAAGCCATAGTCTATTCTCAACATCTTGAAGAACGGCCAGCGGCTCTCCGTTGTTTTCCATCATCTATCTTCATTTTGATGTGGGTTTTCGTGAAACGAAAATGCTTGTATTCCCGTATCTTTCATGGTGCCTTACAGGCCAGAATCCAGCCTCTTCTAGAACTCCTTTCTGACTATCTATGGAAAAAGGCAGATCAAAGTGGTAGAAACCATCAGGCACGTTACGCTCGCTTTTCAGAGTCTCGTATCTCTTGCGAAATTCCTTTTCCTCAATTTCGGTGCTGACTACATAATCATCTGTTTCGATATATCTTCCGTTACCAACTAGACTACGGGAAATTCTCTTGTAGAGAGACAGTTTTTGCCCGAATCCGAAATGATGCATTGATTGGACCGAAATAGCCAGATCGAATCTTTCAGATGGAAATTCGACTTCAAAATAAAAGCCGGTTATGAGATTCAGTTGATCATTTCTGAAATGGCACTTGCTTCTAAGGATCTTGAGCATCTTATCAGAAAGGTCGATAGCTGTGACAGTGACCGTAGAATTTCTGCTGAGAATCTGGTCCAGCTCAAGACCGGTTCCACAGCCGAGATCTAAAATCCTTACTCAGGTAGTCTCGGGTACCAGATTAGCCAGTTCAATGTAGTATTTCCCGACTCTTCAACATTGTTCTTTATGTGAGGCTCGTAGGAATCGGCTCTTCTATCGAAAAAGGAATCCTTTCTTTCCAGTTCATTATTCACTTCTTACTCACCCCATTCTGCAATTTGCTGCGCTGTACCTTTAGTATTATAAGGGACTTTCTTATATTATGGAATTATTCAACGAGAACGAAGTAGTGGTTTGCATCAAGTAGCAATGAGATAAGTGGCTCCTGCAAGTAGATATCATGAAGTTCAGCGCCCGAAAGGAGACTGAGTTGATAGTCAGTGCAAGCAGAAGGACAGACATCCCTGCTTTTTATTCTGAGTGGATGATAGAACGATTGAAAAAAGGCTTTGCTCTTGTTAGAAATCAATTCAATCC
>WOZY01000157.1 GCA_011620045.1 Mesotoga sp. | reverse complement strand
AACAGAGAACGCAACTTCCTGGCCCCGGCTTCCTTTTCGACCGAAAGACTGCTTCCCTTCTGACTCGCAGCCAGGCAAGCTGCTCGATGAGAAGCTCTCGAAAGACAATCGATACGGCCAGTGATCCAACATCTGATTTCTCTCTGGCAAGTTCAGTTATTCTTCTCAAATGGTCAGTGCAAAAGCCGTCTCTTTTCATCTCGAGACGGGCGTTCTCGTTGTGAAGAAGATTCGAGAATGCACCGGTTACCCATCCATCAACGGATTTCTCCATTGAGCGGCAAACGGGGCATTCATTACCCTCTCTGAGAAGCGCAACTATTTCACTCTCAACAATGTTTTGGGCTTTCAATCCATCACCCGTTCGCTGCTTATCTTCCAAGCCTTAGCAACCATGCGTCGGAGGGTCCCAGTATCTGACGTTTGATGTCGCGATCTGAGGAAGCCGTCGTTCCCATAACAATCAGTTCGCGCTTCTCCGTCTCTCTGACTCTTGCTGCCCAATCGTTTTTCGATCCGCCAAGGGTCGATTCCCATTCAAGATAACCATCAGGCCCCAGCTTCACAATCCAGAGATCTCGCATACCTCTGTTCTCATGATAGATATCTCCGTCTGAAGACTCTGTGTAACCACAGATTGCATATCCTCCGTCTGCGGTCTCAACGATATCGAATCCTTCCTCATCCTCGCTCCCGCCATATGTTCTGCTCCATTCGAGGTTACCGTCAAATGAGAACTTGAGTACCCAAAGATCCCTGCCGCCCTTGCTTTCACTGACGTCGCCTCCGGCGGATTCAGTGAAGCCGGCCGCTATGTACCCGTCACTCACTTCTTTTACCACGTTCGCTCTTTCATTATTCTGACCGCCGAGAAGATCCTGCCAGAGTATGTTGAGTTGCGGATCGAGTTTGATTATCCACAGATCCTCTCCCGTCGACCTGCCAAGGGTCTTCAGGTCACCATCAGACGACTTCGAATATCCGCATACAACATAGCCGCCTTCTTTGGTCTGCATTCCGTAAAGCAACTCATCATCTTCAGACCCACCGTATGCTTTGATAAGATCGGTAATTAGAGTACCACTGGAACTCATTACCGCCATCCAGCCATCTTTCGCTCCATGATAACCGCTGTCAATGAAATTGGAATCGGAAGAAGTCGTCATTCCAGTCATAACAAGTTTCTCGCCAACGGTTGTATTCACTGAAAATATCTTATCGTCTCCACTACCACCCAAATACGTCTGCCATCTGAGCGAACCGTCGTTGCTTATCATAATCACGTATCCATCGGTACCGCCGTGAAATGGATAGCCGCTTCCAGAATAGAGTATATCGCTGGAAGTTGTCCAGCCGGCAGAGACGTAACCGCCCGTTATTCTTACCGTATCCAGAAGATTCTCGTCCTCGCTGCCTCCAAAGGACAGCTGGGGGTCAACAGTATAGCTACCAGACCCATATTGAAGGTAAGGCACCCAGAAATCACTGCCCCCTTTGTTTTCAAGAATAAGGGAGCTATCTGTTGAGCTTGAAGTGACACCAATGACGATCTCGGAAGAGTTTTCGACTACCAGTCCTTTTCCAAGTTCTTCTCCAGAACCCCCGTAAGTGATCTCATGAACTAGTCTGGGACTGTATATTGCCTTGATTGTAGTATTGTCTTCAATCGTAACGGCGATTTCCGAATTCTCTCTCAGTTCATTGTTTACCAGCCAGCCCTCGAAATCATAGCCAGGAACTAGCGGAGCCTTGACATTCACCGTCTGACCTTTTCTGACTGAGAAACTGTAAGGAAGATCCCTCTCCCTGTTCCCCACTTCAATCTTCTCGATCAGAGGAGTACAGGTCACCATTACGGATAACCGCCGGAAAATGCACCCCGAAAGGGCAAGCACAAAGAACAAGGATATTACAAGAATCAGCACCCATCTTTTTTGCATTAGATCACCCCCGAATATTTTTCCTTCATACTCAGTATTGTATAACGGATGCACAAAATATTACAAAAGCTGCCGCCTGCAAATAACGGCTATTGCAATTTCCGCCCTTTGTGATAATATAAATATTGACTAGAACAAGGTGGCGATAAGGTGGAAGGAGAAAGTTGCATCAACTATCATGAATGCCCCGTCGTGAGAGCTTACGAACAAGGCAAGATCGACGGGGAATGGATAATAATGTATTGTGAAGGGAACTGGAAAGAGTGCGCCAGATTTCAACTAGACGATATACTCAGCTACTCGGCTGATTTTGTTCTTCCTGATGGCAGTGTTGAAGAGAGATTGAGCAGATAATTCGCCGACCCCGTCAGTAAGCTATGTACGTTTCTGTTAGAAGCTTTCGAAAAGCCTGGTTTTGTCTGCGAATTGACTCGTCATTGCTCTTAGAATGGAGTCATGAAATGAAGAAAGGAAACACCACTGAAGAGCTTAGCGATTCCTCGATATAACGCCTTTCATTTGTTTTCAATAAGCTATTTTATTCATGTTCACTATCTTCACACCGACCAAAGTGAATCTCGATATTTTGGACAAGCAGTCTTGGGAATGCATAATGATTCCGAAAACTCTTCTCTACCAAAGCGCTGGCTGAAAGAGAAGGAGAAAACGGTCTATATGGCAGAGAGGATTATGAACCTGCTTAATTACTAACAAATTGACACATGTTGAACAAACTTCTACTGTTGAAAGTCATATCCCAAGAAGGATTATCTGCACACTAAATTCGAGTGTTTGGCGCGACCAAAATTTGAGCTATTCTTGCGGTCTTGAGGGAATTGTCTACTGAAAACAAATCATGCATTGAAAAGGGGGTATTTTCGATGAAGAAGCTTTTGGTGGCAGTTCTAATTTTTGTTTCTGCAGTGTTTTTCGCCGGTACAGTCTCGGTAATCGGTCCTTGGTCGGGTGTTGAAATGGATGCTTTTATTCCTGTTCTCGAGGCATTCAAAGCGGAGACTGGAATTGATTACACCTATCAGACATACAGAGCAGAGGATCTGGCCAATGTTTTGCCCGCCCAGTTTTCCGCTAAGAAATCTCCTGCAGACGTCATATTCATGTGGTCAAGTTTCATAACCAGCAACACTGAAAACATTGTGGAATTGACCGACGTGATCGACACAGACGCATATATTCCAGGCGCACTCGACAATGTCACTACGGCCAACGGTGCTGTATATGGAATTGCATACACCGCGAAAGTGAAACCGGGATTCTGGTACAGAAAATCCTTCTTTGAGGCCCATGGCTTGACGGCGCCAAGAACCTGGGACGAATTTGTAACACTGCTCGAAAAAATCGAAGCAACACCAGGAATCAAAAACGCTATAGCAAGTGGAAACGGAGTTGGATGGCCTCTTTCTGACGTGACAGAACACTTCTTGATTGCCTTTGGTGGACCCGAGCTTCAGAAGGATCTTATTGAAGGCAACACATCTTGGAACAGCTACGCTGTTCGTAGCGCAATTGGCAAACTGGTCTATCTAATTGAAAAAGGATACTTCAGTGAACCGACTGAGTGGACAACCATTCTTGAACAGTGGTGGAACGGAGAGTACGGACTCTATTTCATGGGACAGTGGATTACCGGTATGGTAGCTGATCCAGATGATTTGGCTGTCTTCAGCCTGCCGGGTAGCCGT
>WOZY01000256.1 GCA_011620045.1 Mesotoga sp. | reverse complement strand
AGAGGTCAGAGATATGAAAAGGAACTTACTAAACTGCCTACAAGAATGATCATAAGGGAATCATGTACCGCACCGAGAGACTAACTGAATTTCTTGATAGATATTTGGAGGTGTTTGGATTGACACTGGAAGATTTTTTGACTGATGCAAAACAAAGCGTACTCTTTACTGCACCCTCTCTTGAGAAGGATCTTTCCGCCTTCCTTGAAGAGCATACGGAAAGAATCAAGAGTCTTGCGAAGACTGCTTTAGATAAAGGCTTTAAGCAGATTTACTGGGTAGGTAGCGGGAACTCTTGGTGTAATCTCTATTCAGGAGATTATATACTCAACAAGATGACGGATCTTCCCTCTAATTACTACAAGAGCTATGATTTCATATGGACGAATCCTTCAAGACTTGACAAGGACGCGCTGGTGATACTCGCCTCCTTCTCTGGAAACACCGAGGATACTGCGGCAGCACTTAGATTTGCGAACGAAAAGGGAGCAACAACAATTTCCTTCACAAGCAAACCCGACAGCATTCTGGCAAAGGAAGCCGACGAAGCGATAGTCTACGACTCGAATGGACTGTTTATACTTCCACTCGCCGGAGCCTTCATATTCAGTCTTGAAATAGCCAGGCTCAAAGGCAGAGAGGTTTCGAAGCTATTCGAACAGATACAGATTATGCCGGAGCTGCTGGGCAGAATATACAAGGATGAGGAATCGAGAGCCTACAGATTGGCGAGAAAGTATCAGGAGAGCGATCTCTTTTACGTACTCGCCAGCGGGGCGGCCTACGCCATAGGCTATAAGTTTGGACTGACTGTCTTCATGGAAAACATGAGAGTCAATGCTTCATTCATGGAAACGTCGGAGTTCAGACACGGCCCTGCCGAAATGCTGGACGGTCATAAGCCGGTGATGGTCTTCCTTGTGGGTAGCGACGAATCGAGAGATATGAGCGAACGGGTCATAAAAATTGCCGAATCTAACGGCGCAGAGGTAATACGCTTTGACGTGAAGGATTACGGCGACTTTGACCCGCTCTTTGCCCCATTCCTTCTGATGATTCCTCTCCAGTGCTTCGCAGTCTATTCGGCCTACTACAGGGGCATCTTCGACCTCGATGAGAGGGTTCTTATGGGAAGAGGAAAGATGTCAACGGGTAATCAGATAACCTGGCCATGATTCTTTTTTAAGTGGGAGGATAGGAGATAAATGAGATTCGATAATGTATTGGCTGTGGATCCTATTGATGGAGAGTTTGTAGGAAGTGTTGAAACTGAAGAAAACGTGATCACAGGAATTAGGCGAATTCCCGGGAAAAGAGAATTCGAGAGAATATTGATGCCGGGATTTGTCGATCTTCACACTCATGGCTCAGTAGGTGTGGACACTCTTTCCATGAACGGGGAAGCTTTAAAGAAGTGGGAGAACTTCCTTTACGCTCAGGGAGTGACTTATTTCCTGCCGACTACTATGTCATCGACTCCTTCGGTCATCCTTTCTGCTGCTAGAGTAGTAAGAGATTACATAAAGAATAAGACTCTGACTTCGGTTGGGGGCATTCACTATGAAGGCCCCTACCTGAGTCTAAAGAGAAAGGGAGCTCAGAATCCAGAACTCATTCGAAGCATCGACCTGAAGGAAATCGAGGAGACGCTTATCGAATCGGTGAAACTCATCACCATGGCGCCGGAGCTCGAGGGATTCTCACAGGCACAAGAGCTGGTACAGAAGCGCGGTATAACTCTTTCGCTGGGACATACCGATGCAACTTACGAGGATATGGAGAGAGCATACAATCACGGCTGCCATAGAATAACCCACTTCCCTAACGGGATGAACACACTTCATCACAGAGAACTGGGCTGCGTTGGAGCTGTTCTTTCCCTTCCTTTTTCTGTAGAGATGATAATGGATGGTATTCATTCTTTGCCGGGTTTTGTGAAGCTTATCTTTGGAATAAAGGGCCCGAAGAAGATTATGATAGTTACCGATACTATCGACGCGACGGCCATGCCCGATGGAGAGTATGAACTGGGAGGACAGAAGATCATTCTGAAAAATGGAAGGCCTACTCTGGAGGACGGAACAATAGCCGCTGCCGTACTTGTCTTCAGCGGAGCTGTCAGAAATTTCAGGGAATTCGCGGGATGCTCACTGAAAGAGCTTGCAATGGTATCTTCCCTCAATTCTCTGAATTCTATCGGCATAAAGGATCGCGGAAGAATCTCCGAGGGTTATCGCGCAGATCTGGTGTTGCTTGATGAAAATCTTGGCGTTAGGGAGACCATTCTGAACGGGAAGACGGTGTTTCAATCCTGAGTAGGATTTCTTTCTACCCAGAAACGGAGGGGTCGTATGGAACCAATAAAAGTGTACATCGTTGACAACGGTACGGCGGAGATCAAGACATTATCTGAACGAATTTCCAAGCTGAGATGGAATATGCACGTAGAGACGGTTTCAGAAGATCCCTTTGTCGGAGAAACCTCGAGGTCCAATCACTTCTATACGCTGAATAAATATCTAAAGAGCAAGTATGAAGGTTTCTCCAGCCTGATTGACGACATGATCTTTCTCGTGAGCCTTGACGATCCCTTGAGGCCCGGTAGAATAGTCGAAGCAAACAACAGCGTGGTTCAGAAGCTTGGATATTCTTACGAAGAGCTTCTTGAGATGAGTTTTTATTCGGTAGCCGGTGATCTTGATTCTGAAATGAAGAAGATCAGAGCCGATCTTCAGGTAAAGGGAATGTGTACGACAGATTCATTTCTTACGATGAAGACCGGCGAGAAACTTCAGGTTGAGATTTGTCTGAAGGTGCTTGATCTTCAGAACTCCATAGTAACAATGGTTGTGGCTCGAGACACAAGCGCCTACCGGAAAGTAGCGGCAGAGCTTCAGTGGAGACAGAATTTCGAACGGGTCATTTCAGAGGTTTCCGGAGCGCTCAAGGAATTTGAGAACATAGATGACGCAATCGAAAAATCGCTTAGACAACTTGGGATGCTCACTTCTGCAGACAGGTCCAATGTCTTCTTGTTGGACTATAGAACTAATTCGGCTAGAAACACCCATGAATGGTGTAGAGAAGGCACCAAGAGTGCAAAGCCCTATCTTCAAAACATGCCGTTCGAAGAGTTTTCCTGGTGGATAAAAGAAATGAAAAGAGGGGGAGTTCATTCTTATGTGGTTAGTGAACTCCCCGAAGAGGCTATCAGAGAAGCGAAAATCCTTTCGCAGCAGGGAATCGCTTCACTTGTGGTCATTCCTATTTTCTCTAGGCAGAGGCCCGTAGGTTTCGTTGGACTGGAAAGGCTTAGCGGCCAATTTGATTGGAGCAAGGCGGACATAGAGCTTCTAAAGGTCTTCGCCAGATTGATATCCGGAGTAATAGAATACTCGAGATTCATGTGATACGCTCAAGAACAAATACTCGCTGAAAGCTGTGTAGAGCCGTTTTCCGTTAACCGTCCAAGATCAGGGAAGAACGGTTCTTCGTTCCGACGCTACGCGTCCAGGTTCTTCGTTCTTGGTCCAGGATTCCGTCATCCGAACTTGTTTCAACATCCTGCTCTTTGTTTTGATCTTGACCAAAAACGAAGAACAGATCCTCGCTCTGGAACGAATAACAGGTTTTCGTCCGCGAACGG
>WOZY01000029.1 GCA_011620045.1 Mesotoga sp. | reverse complement strand
CCGCCGATGCTTTTCGGCGCCTTGCGTCTAATGTATTATTCTTCCTCGCGCCAGCATCACTTCAGCCTGTTAATGCAGCGAGTCTCTCTTTTTCGTCCAGCCTATTGCCTTCCTCGTCGACCGCGCAGGACTGTCCATCGATAATGGCCGTTCGGACTGCCCCTTTTGCGACAGACATCTTGCTCAAACCCGGGGCATCGAGGATGCCCAGTTTGACAGCTGCGTAAATAGTCTCAGGCGATGTGAGTTCGCCTGTCTTGATCTTCTCCATTGCCTCTATGATCGTTGCAGATTCACTCTTGAGATATTCCTTGTGATCTTGAATTTCCTTGTCTTGGGAGAAATTGGGAAGTCCTTTGATTGCCTCGTTTATCGCCTGTTTGGCCATCTTAACGCTTTCTATGATCTCTACATCGGAGGCCCTTCTTGTCGCCTCGCAGTATGCGACCACATGAACTATCTCCGGGTCAATGTTCATGGCAGTGTAGACAGATGTTACCAGCTGGCCCCTGGCCATATCGGGGTCGGCCGGGAGAGACATGAGTCCCGGTCTTACCATCGTAACAGGTGTGAAGTTCTCATCCTTCAAAGACTCGATCAATTCTTTTTTTGCAAGCGCCTTTGCCAGATCCATTCTGGGAGAAATTCCCGGTGGCGTGTTAAACATGTACTGCGCAACGTACACTTTTACGCCGAGTCGCTTGGCAGAGAGGGCTGCTAGATAGGCTGTGGTCACTTCCACTGCAGCATGGCAGTATCTTAGCGCCCACTGATGCGCCTCGTTTATTTCTACCGGGATTCCACTTCCTCCGTTCCAGGCGATCGCCCCCTGATTGTCTCTTATCGCTTCGAGCAATTCACGATCCGACCTGCCGTCAAGCTGCGAGTACCAGGTTAGAGGAACGGCAGCCCAGGCGTTGTTTATTGTTTCTTTGAAAAGGAGCGAGAACTTGAGAAGATCTCTTGTTCCTGAGTAGCAGCGCATCAAGGGATAGTTACCTGTCCGGCTTGCCTCATACATTTTTTCAAAATCCTCTCTCGTTCTGAAGGGAGCGCCGCCGGCGCCGTCTTCGGAAGAGATCATGTTCTCCTGCTGGAAGAACCATTGCTGGCAGTTCTGATCCGGCGCTAACGAGATAATGTCAAGCAAGCCGGATTCGGCAAGATTCCTTACTGCACCCTCCGTTGCTTCAACGGTCTCCAGGCCTATATGATGCCTTATCAACGGATAGGGCTTCTTAAATGTTATTCTTTCGAGAAGCGTCTGTGGGTAATCAACCTCTCCTTTTGCATCGGTCCTGCCCCTGAGGAACATGATGACTTCTTCCGACATCTCGCTGCCATCGAAGACCTTCTCGAAAAGACCGCTTCTCTCTGCTATCTCAGCGGTCTCAACCGTTCCACCGAAGATCAGTCGTTTCTCAATCCCCCTGTTCTTCAGTGATATCTTAAGCTCTCTGAGAAGTCCTTCGCAAGACTCTTTTCCCAGCCTGTAGCTCACCGCAACGATGTCCGGCGAAGCCTCTTCTATACTATCCAAAAGTTTATCTATACCTATTACGCTTCCGATGTATATAGTCTCGTAGCCTTCTTTGCCGGCGAGATCAAGGAAATTTAGAATGCCTGCTGTATGAACGTCGCTTCCGATTGCTCCCGCTAGGATCTTCATCTCAGCACCCTTCCTCGACGTACTTGAGCAGGTCTTCTAAAGAGAGCTTGTCTATACCAAGATTCTCCAGTGTTCGACCTTCTTTCCAGAAGTCCCTTCCAATAACCGCTCCGGCTATGTTTATAATCGAATCGATGATTCTTGTCTCCACTCCAAGTTTTCTTCCAAAGCAGCTCATCGGAACCAGGCTCATAGGAACATCTTCCATTATGTACCTGTTTTCAATGCTTATAGGCGCCATAATACCCCTGTAGCCTTCATTACTGTGTATAGCCATATATAGATCGTCACCCTTTACGTCATACGCGTAATCAAGCCACTCCCTGGCACCCATTGCGACAACTCCCAGTTTGCTTGTGACTTCGCAACGTTCTTTGTCGACTTCCTCCAGAACTCTTGCAACAGAGGGACTTATGCCATCGAGGTAGAACTGGAAATCTCCGTGCTTTGTCTCTATCCAGCCTGCGTTCATCAATATTGCGCCGGGATGAAAGACGGCACCTATATTGTTGAAACTCGTGTACAACACGTTCTTCGCCAGTGTAAACTCTGGCATGATCTCGTTGATTATCGGTAGAATTGCCTCGTTGTCTTTTGAAGGAAGCACGGAAACAGGAACGGCATTCTTGATTCTGAATATTCTTACCATCCCCGGGCCGGAAATTCGTGAAGCGAAGACGAAGGTTTGGGCCTCGGCAATTACCACTTTCTCTCTAACACCCTTCTCCCTGAATATCTTGTCAAACTCCAGCGCTCCTCCTGTGCGGCCAGGATTCAAAACTATGATTTGTCCTTCCGTGACGCAGTCGGCCAGACTGGCAGCAATCTGAGCATGAGCAAACGCAGGCACGACTACCATTATTGCCTCCGCGCCATCTATTGCCTTCTTCATATCCGTTCCTACGTATCTCAATTTGGCTTTGCCGCTCGACTCGCCTTCAACCCTGATCTTGTGGTCGAACACAATGGGTGAGATCCTCTTCTGGCTCCTGTTATAGAGAGAGACGTCATGGCCTCTCATCGCTAGAACTGCCGAAAGAGCCTGCCCGCCATTGCCTGCACCAATTACTGCTATCTTCATAGAACCACCTCCTCAATCCCCTGTCTAGAAAAGAAAAACCATGCGAAAGCAACTAGCTCTAGAGGCGAAACTTCAGTTCGTACTCCGATTATACAAGAATCTTCTTTGTGAACTAAGTGAAGGCAATGTCTGGCGCGATATGCAACGAATGCACACAATTGGCTGCAGAAGTTAAGTTTGGCGATTTGGCAGCATGTTATAATAGTTTTGTTAGGAAACTGAAGATTTAATGAAATTGGTTCAAATCCGACTTCACGCATGAAAAAGGATGGAGGTATTCAAAATGAGCGGAATTGCTGTCTTCTATGGAGGTACAAGAGAAATGGCTAAGGCCTCACTGTCTCTCCTTGGACATAGAGGGAGCAGAACAACAGTTCTGGAAACAGGACAGAAGATAGGCATGGGCGCAGTGGTCAGCCGGGCCTTCGACCACAAAATGAGCATTTTCGAAGGGGACGGAGAATATGTCGTCTTCGACGGTTTTCTCAGGAATTATCCGGACGCAGCCTGGCCAGAGAAGATAATGGAATTGTATAAGGAAAGTGGCAGGGAGTTTCTGAATATGCTGGACGGCTCGTTCGCCTTTGCTATTTATACAGACAAAGAGACTATTATCGCCCGTGATCCCCTGGGTCTCAAGCCCTTGTACTACGGCTATATCAACGGACACATCGTGTGCACATCTGAAATGAAGGCCCTGGTTCCCTTCTGCAACGAAGTGAAGATCTTCCCGCCAGGTCATTATTATTCGTCTCTCAAGGGCTTGAAGAAGTATTCTTCTCTTGAAGACCTTCTTACAGAGGAACCCATCGTGAAAAATGAAGAAGAAGCAACGGAGCTGCTTCGAAATTCTCTTAGAGAGGCCGTTGAAAACAGAATCTCGGCGATCAACCCAGACC
>WOZY01000202.1 GCA_011620045.1 Mesotoga sp. | reverse complement strand
TGGGACACATTTAAAGAGGCCCTGCTCCACATACTTCTACCAGCGTTCGTTCTCGGTTACAATGCAACTGCCTCAATAGCTAGAATTACCAGGGCCAGCATGCTCGACGTGTTGAGGCAGGATTTTATAAGAACGGCAAAATCAAAGGGTTTGAGAAAAAACGTAGTTATCTATCGCCATGCACTACGTAATTCTCTGATACCAACCGTTACGATAATCGGACTTGTATTTGGAAGTCTGCTGGAAGGAGCCGTTCTTACGGAAACCGTCTTCTCCTGGCCCGGTCTGGGTAGATACATAACAACCGGAATGCTCTTCCTTGACTACCCGGCAGTAATGGGCGGTACATTGTATATAGCCTTGATATATTCAATTGCGAATCTGATCGTGGACATTCTTTACGCTCTTCTCGATCCAAGGATGAGGATGTGATCTAGATGGAAAAAACCGTAAAAGTATCTAAACCATTCATGGATGATTTGAAGCATACAGCCTTTCTCTGGAGAAAGAGCCGCCTCACGATGATCGGATCGGCGATAATCCTTGTCTTCCTTCTTATGGCAGCCTTTGCACCACTTATTGCTCCTTACGACCCGGTCCAGCAGAATCTGCAGATAAAACTGCAGGCCCCGAGCTGGCAGCATCTCTTTGGAACGGACCAGTTCGGGAGGGACATTTTCAGCAGGGTTATCATGGGATCCAGGATCGCGCTCTGGATAATCTTCCTGGTATCGGTCATTAGCGGATCCATAGGAATTATCGTAGGCGTTACGGCTGGCTATTTCGGCGGAATTGTCGACGAAGTACTCATGAGAATAACGGACATGTTCCTGGCCTTTCCCAGTCTGGTCCTCGCAATGGCTTTTGCGGCAATGCTGGGGCCGAATCTGACAAACACGATAATAGCCATATCCGTTGTCACGTGGACTACATACGCGAGGCTTTCAAGAGCGGAAGCTACAAAAGTCAAATCGCAACCATACATTGAAGCGATTCGGGCGGCAGGTGGCGGAAATCTGAGAATAATGTTCCTTCACGTTCTGCCGATGTGTATTTCTCCAGTTCTTGTTCAGTTGACTCTGAGAATGGGAACGATCATCCTCACCGCGGCAAGTCTCGGCTTCCTCGGGTTGGGAGTTCAGCCTCCCACACCAGAGTGGGGAGCCATGGTTTCCGACGGCAGGAACTACCTGATCGACCAGTGGTGGATTTCTACCTTCCCTGGAATATTCATCGCCTTTGTCGTTCTTGGATTCAACCTCCTCGGTGACGGAATAAGAGACATGCTCGATCCAAGGTTGAGGAGGTAACAGTATGGAGCTGAGAGGAAAACTATTAGATATATCTAACCTCAAAGTATCTTTCTACACATACAGGGGAGTAGTGAAGGCTCTCAACGGAGTAGAACTTTGGATGGATTCCGGAGAGAGGCTGGGAGTCGTGGGCGAGACCGGTTGCGGAAAGTCTGTCACGTCGTTAGCGATAATGCGCTTGATCGAACAGCCTGGAGAGATCCAGGAGGGAAAGATAATCTTCAACGGTAGGAATCTTGTAGAATTATCTGAAGAGAAAATGAACAACATACGAGGCGTAGAAATGTCGATGATCTTCCAGGAACCGCGCTCATCGCTAAATCCAGTAATGAAGGTAGGCTATCAGATAGGAGAGTCAATTGCAAAATCCAAGAAGATCAAGATCAAACAAACCTACCCAGAGGTCAAAGAGATGCTCCGCCTTGTCGGCCTTGATCCCGAAAGAGTTATGAACAGTTATCCTCATGAGCTAAGTGGAGGAATGTCGCAGCGAGTGATGATAGGGATGGGACTGGCAAGCCATCCAAAGCTGCTTATTGCAGACGAACCCACATCGGCTCTCGACGTTACGATCCAGGCTCAGATTCTCGAATTGCTGGACGAACTCGCAAGGAAGATGGGAAACGCCGTGATGTTGATCACCCACGATATGGGCGTGGTGGCCGAGTTCTGCGACAAAGTCCTTGTCATGTATGCCGGGAACTCAGTAGAGTATGCTTCGACGGCAAGGCTGTTCGAAAAGCCGTTACATCCTTATACGGGTGGTCTGCTTCAGGCAGTGCCGAGGGTAGGTAGGACAGACGAACTGAAGGCCATAAAGGGTACGGTTCCCGATCTCGTGAACCCCCCGTCAGGCTGTCGCTTCCATCCCAGGTGTCCCCATGCAATGGACATTTGTAAGGTAGAGAGACCACCATTCGTAGAAATAGAACCCGATCATTATGTTGCCTGCTATCTCTTCAAAGGCAAGAACGAGGTGAAAGAAGATGGCTGAGACTTTGATCAAAATAAGAAATCTTAAGACTTACTTTCCAGTGAAGAAGTCCATCTTCTCGAAAAAGCTATTTGTTAAAGCCGTCGACAACGTGAACATGGACGTTCCGAAAGGCTCTACATTTGCCGTTGTAGGGGAATCTGGTTCAGGTAAGACAACTCTTGCGAGAACCGTTCTGAGACTTATTGAACCAACTTCAGGAGAGATCGAGTTCGATGGAAAGAATATTCTGGAACTAAAGGGCAAGGACCTGCTTGAAGTCAGAAGAAATATGCAGATCGTCTTCCAGGACCCGTACAATTCGCTTCATCCCAGAAAACTGATTAAGAACATAATTGGGGAAGGGATGAAGATTCATTTCAAGATCAGCGACATCGAAATAAGAGACAGGATAGCGGCCGTACTGAAAGAAGTAGGGCTGATAGACGATCATATGTATAGATATGCGCACGAGTTCTCGGGTGGGCAACGCCAGAGAATCGCATTTGCAAGAGCTATGGTTCTCAAACCGAAGTTCATTGTCCTAGATGAACCTACTTCGGCGCTGGACGTGTCGGTCCAGGCTATGGTTCTCAAGATGCTGAAGGAGATAAAGGTCCAGGAAAGTCTTACCTATATGTTCATAACTCACAACCTTTCTCTCGTTGACTACATAGCCGATAAGGTCGCCGTCATGTATGTGGGGGAAGTTGTCGAAATGGGAGACAAGACAACGATCTTCAATCACCCTTCGCATCCTTATACTGATTTGCTGATGGCTTCCAATCCAGTCCCCGATCCGAAGTTCGTAAGGGAAAAACGGCTGCTGAAGGGTGAGATACCCAGTTCGATCAACCCCCCTTCTGGATGCAGATTCCATAACAGGTGCCCGTTCGCAGATGAGAGATGCGAGAGGGAAGAACCTGAGTTGAGGGAGATAAAACCCGGTCATTTCGTAAGGTGCCATTATCCCCTCTGAGGTCTTAAGACTACTGAGAGGCATGTCGCTATAGGCATGCCTTTTTTAATACTTGCCACTCTGATACTTTGATCTTTGACTTCTGTACTATGAGAACTCCGAGAAAAATGAACACCATAGAGAGGATCATAAGAGAATTGATCTTCTCACCGAGAAAGAAGGCTCCGAGCGAGACAGCAACTAGGGGACTGATATAATAAGCATAAGTACCCGCCTTTGTTGCAGGCCATTTCTGAAGAAGATAGATGTAGCTGCTGTAGGCAACCAAGGACCCGAAAACGACGAGATAAGCGATTGCCAGAACCGAGTTCATCGAGAACCTTGCTCTTGAGAACTCACCGGTTATTGCCGAAATGACATCAGCCCAACACCGCCTGCAAACATCTGAATCCCGATGTTCGAGACTATGGAGCTGTTCCCTTTGAACGTTTTTGAGAGTACCGTCCCA
>WOZY01000134.1 GCA_011620045.1 Mesotoga sp. | reverse complement strand
AGTGAGCACTCCCTGACGATTTTCGGATTTCCCTTCGATGTGTGGGTCATTGCAACTATCACACGCTTGGCTCCAGTTACCAGATCCATGGCACCGCCCATTCCGGGCACCATCTTGCCTGGCACCATCCAGTTAGCGAGAATCCCTCTCTCGTCAACTTGTAGACCTCCTAAGACAGTTATGTCAAGATGCCCGCCCCTGATAATCGAAAACGACATTGCGCTGTCGAAGGTTGCAGAACCTGGCAGAGCTGTAATACATTGACCACCTGCATTGGTGAGGTCTCTGTTCTCCATACCTTTTTCCGGAACTGGTCCCATACCAATAATACCGTTCTCTGACTGAAAGAATATCCTTACGCCTGCCGGTATATAGTTCGAAACAAGAGTGGGTATACCGATTCCCAGATTTACCAAATCCCCGTCCCTTAGTTCAGCTGCGATTCTTCTGGCGATCAGTTCTTTTGCGTCCATCATCTGACGACACTCCCTACGAAAACATAATCAACGAGAACACCTGGAATATGAATCTCATCTGGCGAAAGTGAGCCAACAGGCACAATCTCTTCCACTTCTACGATCACTGTGTTACACGCGAGAACGATTAATGGATTGAAGTTCCTTGCGGTCAATGAGAAAACAAGATTGCCAAAGTAATCGGCTTTCTTCGCTTTCACAAGTGCAAACTCAGCTCTGAGCGGTAGTTCCATTAGATAGTCTTTCCCATCTATTGCGATAATTCTCTTTCCTTCTTGAACCACAGTTCCAACACCAGTTGGTGTCAGTATTCCTCCCAGACCAACGCCCCCGGCCCTTATTCTCTCCGCTAGAGTGCCCTGAGGAACGAGTTCCACATCCAGCTCTCCCTCAATCATCTGGCGTTGCGTCTCCGGATTTGTACCGATATGAGAAACAATTACTTTTGCTGCACACTTGCCGACAATTATCTTTCCTACCCCTCTGTCTGGAAAGGAAGTGTCATTAGCTATTACAGTCAAACCCCGAGTCTTCCTTTCGACGATCCCTTGAATGATGTTGTCTGGAGAACCACAGCCCAAAAATCCTCCTATCATTACAGACGAGTTATCATCTACCGCTGATACGGCCTCATCAATTCCTACCACTCTCAAAAAGACTCCTCCTTTGGTGTTCATAGTTCAGGTCGACGAAAAAAACTCAGAACACATTACACTATCTTACCAAAAGCGCCTTAAAAGACCAAAGCAATTGCAGAATTCCAGTAATTAGAGGACAGATAGGTATATTGGCCAGTTAGTTCTTAGTGCAGTCTCCCAGATTGTCCATTCCCGCATGAAGCATAAACTTCAGTTTGATCTTGCCTGAACTGAATTTGCAGCGCTCTCCCATTTGTCTGAGTAGAATATGATGAATTCAAGTGTTGTTCTAAACGCCATCTCGGCCGTCATCCCAATTCAAGCGCTAAATAGCCCTAGGTCCAAATACCTGACGAGTACGTAGCCCACACAGGGAGCCGAATAAGCCACATCGCCACCAGGGATGCTTTTAAAGGTAAGGCTGTATCACCCATTCCTCCCGGTGCAACGGTCACCGCATAATCAGTGCCTATGACCACTTGGAACAAGCCGATTATTCTTCCGGGAAGCCTTCCTTCTTCAATTAGCGTCGCTTCATTTGTGAAAATTGATGTGAAGAGATCTGGAAAAAGGGTAATTGCCATTCCAATTATTGATGAAATCCCGAGAGCAATGAACCACCCCTGCCTTACCCCAGGAATAGACAACCTCCTTTTCTTTCTCCAAATGTTTGTTCCAAAAAGCGCGGTAACAGCTACTTTCCATTCCCCAAGCAGGCATGAAAGAACGTGACTCTACTTGAATTCCTATTCTGTGAGCCGCGTATGCCCGGTGACCAGCTATGAAGAGGATATTCGAAAAAACCAGAACTCAAAAGGAGAATCCAAAGTTTTCGACTGAAGCCGACAAACCTAGAACAAAGATCTCTTTGATCAGCCATTTTGAGAATCTCTGAGGCCTTTTCGAAATTGATATCCTGCCGTTTCGAAAAAGTAGGAATATTATGATCAAAGACCCGGCGACTCTAGATATCACCGTTGCGAGCGCCGCTCCAAAGGAAGCCTTCTCAGGGAAATCGAATTTGCTAAAATCATCGCATAATCAAGAAAGAGGTTCAAGACGTTTGTGGCCAGAGCGACAATAAGCAGTGATCTAGTATCGCCGGCTCCTCTCAGCCTGGCCCCTAGCACAGTCATTATGCTTATTGCTGGAAAACCGGCCATGATAGTTCGAAGATAGTTGCTTCCGTTCAGCCGCATAAAGGAATCACTGGAGGATGGAGCAGTGAAAGACGTTTCCCCGAAAAGAGAGAGACAAACAAAAGAAGAAGACCGGTGATCTCGCTCAGATAAATCGCAAGTCAGGCGATAGGATCGACCCTATGACGATTATCAGCACCATAGCCATTCGAAATCAAGACCATCGACCCTGTCGAAATTGCTACCACAACTGCCTGAAAAACTAACACTACTTGATTCGCGGTACCAACTGCTGTCATTATTCTCCAGTCATAATGACCAAGAAAAGCGGTGTCTGATATTCCGAGATGCATTTGGAGGACGTTTTCACCTATGGCGGGAAGTGCCATCACAAGAAGCGACTTTCTGATTTCGTTAGTTTCTTCTGCATTGAGATAGGATTTCAGAAGACTGTAAACCATCTACACATCCACAGTAAGGAATCCGTACAAGTAGTTTAGCATGTACTAACTCACTCTGAACGTGGTAGTCGCAGAATAGATGATATTGTGGTTGAAGAAGCTGAAGTATCAGGCAGTTCTAATAATTTTAGTGAAGTTGATAAAGTTTTTTGCCTTGCTGCTTGACTTATATTCTATGTTGTGTTATATTATTCAGCATAGGGATTACTATTACTTAGTAATTAGCATCCCAGTCAATAAATATGTACTTGTATTTAAATAGATAAACCCCTTGTTTAGAGATGTGGATTGTTGTGGTGCATTGCACCACTCTTTTTTTACTGGAGGACTGTTTTCTGACAACTTCGCTGTGATAGAATAGTCTCTGTCTGGAAGACAGCTTTTAATATAATCTGCAACAAAGGAGGTCACTATGAAACCGAAAGAGCTTGAGAAGTTCTTGAACTCAGTTCTGGAACCTGAAAAGTTTGATGATTACTGTCACAATGGAATTCAGATTGAGGGAGATCGAGATATCAAGAAAATAGTGACTGGAGTGTCTTTCAACGAAGCCTTTGTTGAAAAGGCAATACTTGGAGGAGCAGATGCCATATTAGTTCACCACGGAATTTTCGGCAAAGATTTCTTCAGACTCACAGGTCACTTGAGAAGAAGAGTTGACAAAGTGCTGCGTTCAGGAATCACTCTTTTGGCTTATCACCTACCGCTTGATTCAAATATCCCTTACGGAAATAACTATGCGATATCGGAAAAACTCGAGCTTCAGGATCTGGATAGATTCGATGTTGGAGTCATTGGAAAACTGTCGAAAGAAACTTCTGTCTGTGAGTTTCGGAAGGTTCTTTCACTTGTATTTCCGGATCAAGATATTGGCTGCTACAAAAACACCGATTTGATCAGCAGGATCTGCATAATATCTGGAGGCTCTTCAATGACCCTAAGCAAACTTGAAGGTGTCGTCGACACCTTTATTTCTGGTGAAGTTCGCGAACCAATCCGAG
>WOZY01000040.1 GCA_011620045.1 Mesotoga sp. | reverse complement strand
CATGTTGAACTCAAACTGAATGAGATCGACATAGTACTCGGCTTCAGGAAAGAGGAAAACGCTGATTAGAACCGTCGCGACCAGCGGAATTATTAGGAGCACTGCAGAGAATACCGCCCTTAACCACTGCCTTCTTCTGAGAGATTCGATTCCGTGCATCATCCCATAAATCAACGCGCCAAACAACGCATGATCCGTTCTTGCAGTGCAGCAGAGAATCGTTACGAGGAATAAAATAAGCCTGCTTCCGTCGCTCTTTGTTATCAGAAGCATTGAAGAAAACAGCACCAACGAAAGGACTGTCTCTGCCTGCAAGAAATCTTGAAGGGCGATTGGAACTAAAGCGGAGAAAAGAACGACTCCAAACAGCGAATGTACAGGGTTCAGGAACTCTCTGCACAGAAAGTAGATTATCGTCAGAAGAATCATGAATAGGAAGAATCTGGATGTGAAATATCCGTTCACGAGTCTTGTCTCTTCGCTGTCCTCAAGCAGATGATTCCTTATATTTTCCGGTATCATCTCTCCAAGAGTGAGCAGGGTCTCTTCGATATTCGTCAAATAGCTCTGCCACTGCAAACCGTCTATCATGCCCCGCAGAAGATTTTGAACGAGAGCGTTGTCCGGGAAGAATGATTCTAAAGTCTCATCAATTACCCTCTGAATTTCGCCAATCATCTCTTCCCTGTCATCCTGGGGGAAGAATTCGTTGACGTTTTTCTGCATCTCGTCTGTCCAGGCCTCTTTGCTAGTAAGCAGACCGGAGAGGTTGCTGTTGTATACGTCATACCACTTTAAAGGGATGTACTTGAAGAAGTTCTCCACAAGGTAGAATCCACCGAAGCGATATTGCTCCGGAGCATACCCCGTACCACTGATTAAGTTCTCGTGACCATATACTCTAATAAATCTCGACACCGTTATGAATCTGCTGTCTGTCGTCCAGACACTGACAGAGGTGAAGACGTATGACAGAACAAAGACAAACAGAAAGACCAGTGCGCCACGTCTTGCTTTTGCACTCAGCGCAAATTTCAAGTGATGATCGGCCATGATTCCCCCACCCAAGCTTTCATTCCCATAGAGAATTGTCTATCAATAGCTGTCCCATAAACGGCCCCAGGGACTCTCTTTCTTCCACTCCTCGAATATTCTGACACCGTGCCTCTTCCACCAGTACTTGTCATGATAAGTGTCCGAAGCGGCCACAAAGATTTTTACAAGCGGCGTGTGGAAGAAGAGTTTCTGAAAGACCTTCAACGGACTGAACCAGAGCAGATCTCCGACTCTGCTCGCAAAGTTGTCTCCCACATGGAATTTCAAGTTGACACCGGAAATGTCGTCTCCTACAAGTTCTATGTTCTCGGGCCTTCCATTTCCGAGCTCCTCCTCATCGGCCAGCCTTATGTATTTCAAGTCCATAGGATTGAAGCCCATCAACTTCGCCGCGACGGCATCTATTGCGACCTGGTCTTCGCTGGCCAGTATGTAGTCTGTCCTCACAGGAATCACTGTCCTCGGTCCCGGCCCATTTCCTGCGGTCGTGCCGTCCATGAAAGCGAACAGACCCGAGTGTATCTCCTTCTGTATCTTCAGCAAGTCAACCAGAGTTTCATGTATCCAGGAGTGAGTGTAATGCCTCTTCACGTTTAGAAGACCGCCGAATGCGTTTTTCATTGCGCCTGTAGTCGTCGTATAGATGTGGCATTTCATCGTCGGAAGTTGAACGATATTTTTTCCGAAGAAGTAGTCCGGCAGTCGTAGTCCTTCAGGGTATATCTTCGGAAGTATTCTCAGCTTGCTCTTGGGCGTGTATTCTACCCATGACATATTCTCCGGTTCGAAGTTGTAGAGGATCGGGATACCATACTTCTCGTAGATGATATCATACTTGTTCTGCTTTTCTCCGTACTTCGGTCTCGTGACCACGGTTTTGTTCTCCACAGCCACTATTTCGCCGAAGCCCTCTTCCTTTAGAGCGAGTACGGTCCCCTCGAGCTGCCAGGGCGTACTATTTGCGCCGGGCATTGGAAGGTGCCAGGATATGTTGTCTTTCAAGATTGTCGTGGCACTTCCGTCCATGGCTTCTTTCATTCCGGCCAGTTTTGCAAGCCTTCTATAGTCATCGAGAACTCTCTCTGGACTCGTCTTTATAACTGCAACTTTCGTTTTCTTCACTCTGATTCCTCCATTATTTGGCCATTGCAACCAGCCATATGCCAAGGGCAATTACGGCTATGCCCACTATCTTCATCACGCTAAGCCTTTCATCAAAGAGAAATACTGCGACCACGCTCACTATTGCAAATCCGGCACTCGTCATTATCGGATATGCCACTCCGAGTTTCATCCTCGTAAGAACTACGCTGTAGAAGATAAAGGCCACCCCGAATGAGAAAAGCCCCAGCCAGACGCTGATGTTTGTGATTGAATTGATAAGCATCCCTTTGAGTCCAACGCTGTTGATGTCGGGCGCGTTCTGCATTCCAAGTTTCAGCAGGATGTTTGCCACGGCATTGAATACTATTGCTACTAAAAGTACTATACCTTCGGTAATATTCATCATTGTTCCCTCTTTACATCCAGGTAGGAAAGTAAATCACAAGCATTACAGACACAATCCACAATAAAACGGTTATCGCAATTCCTCTGTCTCTGGTCACAACTTCTGTCGGATCGCCCTCGTCGTTTCTGAAGAGGAGAAGAAGATACCTGAAGACTCCGTAAGTTACGAAGGGCACGGTATAAACCAGCTTATCCGTGCTGAATTTCTCTATCACCTGCGGATCGAGACAGTAAAGCGTGTATGAGATTATCGAGATAGATGCGGTTGCGACCATGAGATAGTCAAGATATCTGTCATTATACAGTGTTAGTACTTTCCGATGGCTATTGCTCTCTTCCTTTAAGGTGAGCAGTTCGTTTCTCCTCTTTCCAAAACCCAGGAAGAGAGAGAGGAAAAACGTCGTGACGACTATCCAGCCCGTTGGGCTTGTCTCAATCGCATACGCCCCGGCCATTACTCTTATTACGAAACCGGCTGAAATGCAGAAGGCGTCAATCAAAACCATATCCTTGCCTTTCAGTGTGTAGAAGAGATTCTCGACAACATACAGCAACAGAAAAACCAACGCCAGATAAGGAAGGAAGAGAGCGACCAGGACGGCAAGTGTCGCCAGAACGCCAGCGAGTATCCAGGCATCTCTCAATTTGATCTCGCCGGAAGCCACCGGTCGATTTTTCTTTCTTGAGTGATGACTATCGCTCTCACGGTCTCTAATGTCGTTGAAAATATAGACACTGCTTGAAATGAAACAGAAGGCTATGAAGATCAGAAAAGCTCTCAGAAGAGAGGTTGAGTCAGTAAGGCTTGACGAAAAAATCAGCGGAGCGAAAACAAAGAGATTCTTCAGCCAGTGACGTATTCTTATAAGCCTCAAAACTATCGCGAAATCGACCATTAACATCTCCCACATGAAATCCGTGCTTCCTATTGCAGGTGAATCTTCTGCAGAGAACATCAAACCCTCATATATTAACATAACCGGACACAATACCGAAAACGCGGCACTTATTAAGAATCAGTCTGAGAAGGAGAAGCCCTCATCGAATACCTCCAGACAAGCGTCCACGACTTCGGGATCATAGAGTTTGCCTTTACCGCTTCGAACTTCATCGAGTGCAGCCTGAAGACCTAGCGAAGCTCTGTACGGTCTGTGAG
>WOZY01000271.1 GCA_011620045.1 Mesotoga sp. | reverse complement strand
ATTACGTACTTATTTTATTGTCTGTTTCTTTATTCTTCGGCAGCCTTCAAGAGAAGCGTTTGGACCCTATATTTACCAGAAATGAGTAGTTAGTGTGGAAATTGGACGCGCAAATTGAGTATAGAATTATGAGTCTATATATGTATGGTTCGTTATTTCATTGGTTTGAAAGGGAGGGTGTTTTTATGAGAAAGATCACTCTAGGATTTCTACTGTTACTGATTTTAGTTTTGTCTTGTTCCACACTTTTCTCAACAGAGACTGAGATGCCGGTTGTTCAGCCCCCTATGGTTGTGACTACTATGGGGCAGAGTCCGGGTGCTTTGATGTTCAGACTGGTGTGTACTAGAAGCCAGATCGCCTGTATTCAGGAAGATCTCTTGACTGCTGAGCAGCTAGCCGAGATGGCGGCAGGAGAGAATGCTCCAAAGACATTGGTCATAACCACTGGAACAAGCCTCAAAGGAATGGGAGCTGCCGGTATCGATATGAACTTCGAGGTAAAAAGGGTTGAAGCTCTTATCTCCAAGGCGAAAGAGCTTGGAATGACAATTATTGGTGCTCACATTGAGGGAATGGCGCGTCGTGTAGATTCTACTGACGAAAGGTCGATAAACACAGTCATTCCAAAATCCGATCTGATTCTTGTCATTGCTGACAGCGATTCGGATGGTTTCTTCACGAACTACTCTAAAGAGAATGGAATACCTCTGCTGAAGGTTAATGAATCGCTAGAGATTGGGCCGGCTCTCAAAGAACTGTTTTAGGACGAGAGAGCACAACAATGATATTCTTATCTGTCGACCTTTAGGTCGATTCTAAAGGGGGAGTGTGCTAGTGTACTTCCACGCTGGTCTAATACTTGCCGTAATTGCCGTCTCTTTCGGGATTGCAAAGGCGCTTAAACTTAGTGTTGAACTCTCGATGTTAGTTGCTGCAGTTGCTGCGGCGATTGTTCATTCGGGAGGCGCAATTCCTGTGCGCCATTTGGTCGAAGGTTCATTCACTTACCTTGATGTTTGTTTAATCTTTATCACGGCTACTTTCTTCATGAATCTGATCAAGGAGTCTGGGGGAGTCGCCTTTTTAGTAAGGAGTATAGTCACTGCCTTCCACAAGAGCAGAGCGCTTTGCCTTTTCTTCCTGACCCTGCTCTTATTGATTCCTGGAGCGCTAACTGGATCCGGTGCTACTACTGTTCTTACAGTGGGAACCCTCGTAGGTACGGTTCTCACGTACATGGGAATATCCGAAAAACGAGTGGCTGCGATAATCTTCATCTGCGCCGCAATGAGTGCTGCAGCGCCCCCGGTTAATCTCTGGGCCATGATGGCGGCCGCCGGCTCGAACATGCCTTATGTAGGCTTTTTCGTTCCGCTTCTAGTACTGTCGCTTGCGGGCTCTCTTTTTGCAATGTTCTTCCTTGGTGGAAAAGGCAAAAAAGTTGAGCTGAGCGAGGCTCTGAAAGAGCTGCCAGCACCGCCTGAGAAAATGAACTGGGTAAGGGTAGGCATTCCCTTTGTTGTTCTGATTTTCTTAATAATGGCGGGAAGGATTTGGCCTCATTCAATTCCTACGCTTGGATTGCCCTTCATGTTCGTTGTGGCATCCATCTTTGCGATCTTCCTAAGCCCCAAGAAGTTAGAAATTCTTAAAATTGCTACAAATACCATTAACACTTTGATCCCTCTTGTAGGAATAATGATCGTTGTGGGTATTTTGATACAGATAATGGCTTTGAGCGGCGCGAGAGGATTGATTTCACTAGCGGTAGTTACATTGCCTATGTGGGTTCTTTTCGCCGCACTCTGGCTCATACTGCCCGTATCCGAAGGGTTGCTCCAATATGCGGTCGCACCGCTTCTCGGAGTACCCCTTATACTTCTGTTCAACATGAAGGGTATGGACGCGATAATCGCTCTTTCTGCGATGGCAGTGATGTGGCCCATGGGAGATATTCTTCCTCCTACGGCAGTTGTTGGAAGGGCAACCGTGATGGAGCTCAAGTTCAAAGGTCGCTACTATAAGGATTTTCTGAAAACTTCGCTTATACCGATGGGGTTCATTCTTCTGATTGCAACATTGTTCTTGATCTTCAGTAATGAACTTTCCTTCTTGGTTGGCGGGTGATGTCATGGTAGAAAGGAAGTGGTTTTAATGGCTATTCTGTATACAATTATTAGCGTCTGCTACTACTTGATAATTGCTTTCATCACTTTTGTTATAGCTAGAAACTTAGTCAAGACCAAGAATTTTCAGGAGGCAATCCTCTTTTCCGTCATGCTCATGCCATTCATTCTGCGAATCTTGAGAATCAAGTAGGGGGTGCTGATATGACTGACAGAAACCTTATGATTGTCAAGATTGTGTCAACTGTGCTGGTCGGAATTGCCCTGATAATTTCGGGAATTGAGTTCTACAACCACAGAAATTTCCAGGAACCAGTTGTCATAGGGCCGGGAGTCACTTCGGTTAAGACTCTCGGTGACTACTACACACGCTTGAAGGGCACCATAAACGATACCAATATATACATTATTGACAGCGGTGTGCCTGGGGGAACGGCTCTGGTAATCGGAAGGACGCATCCTGAAGAACCTGCGGCAACTCTAGCCGCAAAGATATTGGTAGAAAACGCCAGCTTAAGCAAGGGAAGACTAATCGTTGCTATAACGGCAAATCAAAGTGCGTCAAGAGTCACAAGACCGGGAGACGCATATCCCATGTACTACACGATCGAAACACCTTGGGGAGAGAGCAAATACAGAATGGGAGACAGATGGTCCAGTCCGATGGACTCCTGGCCAGATCCTGAGGTGTACGTTCACTACCCCAGCGGTCAGTTGTTGGCCTATATGGATATACGCAACTTCAACAGAACATGGCCGGGTAGGGAGAACGGAATGATCACAGAACAGACTAACTATGCATTCATGAATCTGATAAGAGCAGAGGGTGTAGACGTCTTCATCGATTTGCATGAGGCCGAGCTTGAGTATCCTGTAATAAGCACAATAGTTGCACATCAGAAGGCCGCCGACATTGCCGGGTTGGCATCTATGATACTCACTTCTACAGAATTCAGGATCGGGATGGAATTCTCTCCTCCAAGCCTTCACGGTCTTTCTCACAGAGAAGTTGGAGATTACTCTGATGCGATTTCTCTATTGTTTGAGACACCTGAGCCTTTTCTGGATAGGGTAAGAGGGATCACGGACGAGGCTCTGCTATTGACCGGCAAAGATGAGTTCGTTATGACCGCAGGAAAGTACGGTCTTCTTTACGAGAAGATCGATGAGAAAGGTTGGCCAATCGATGTGAGGGTCGGCAGACACTGCTCCACTACTCTCATGGTTCTAGAGCTATGGAGCGATTTCAATCCAGGAAAGGAGGTAGTTGTTGGAGGAGTTCCAAGATACGACGAGGTAGTTAGTAACGGTACCGGCTTCTATTTTCAGGATCCGTCTAAAGCGGAAACAGAGAACATTTATTACGAGTAACGTGAGCATTTGTGATTGAACATCACAAAGGAGGGGAGTAAGGGTGAAAAAGGGACTTGTGTTATTTGTTATTGCGATTGCATTTTTCTACACCGGTTTGATTGCCTGCACAGACATATTGGCTGGTAAGATGGCGACAGTTGATGGATCTGTGATCTGTTCACAAACAGTTGACGGAACATATGATTCGAGAATTCTGATACAACCAGCAGCAGACCATGA